>NZ_JBBCQL010000063.1:0-20638 GCF_037149975.1 Chryseobacterium sp. VD8
TCTTTAAGCCGAAATTTTTTCTGAGAATCGCTAAAAATCCATTCAGCAAAACAAAAATGCTTGTGTAAACGTGAGTGTAGAAAAAATAAAGATATTCCGGTTTGTTGGTAACTTCCGTCTGTTTGATCATTAGAAAACTTGCATCAGAACGCATCGGAATATATTCCAGCGTAATTTTCAGCATCAGCCAAAAGAAATATCCAAACCCAATAACTAAAAGGATTTTAAAGGTGTTCGAAATATTTTTTTTGGCGGAAAGCATTTTTTGTATTTAAACACGAATATCACTAATTTCTCACAAATGATCACAAATGTTTTTTGTAATTCATGAAAAAATTCGCGCAATTCCTGTTTCATCTAAACATTAATATCACTAATTTCTCGCAAATGATCGCAAATAATCTGTGTAATTCGTGAAAAAAAGATTCGCGCAATTTGTGTTAATATAAACACTAATACCGCTAATTTCTCGCAAATGATCACAAATAATTTGTGTAATTAGTGAAAAAAAGATTCGTGTAACTTGTGTTTAAATTATTATTTCAGGTTCAAATCCTGCGCAATCAGCCAAGCCTCACTCCAGCAAGCCTGAAAATTAAATCCTCCGGTTACCGCATCAATATTCAATACTTCTCCGGCAACGTAAAAGTTAGGCAAGATTTTCGAAGACATATTTTTAAAGTTAATTTCCTTTAAATTAATGCCTCCCGCTGTTACAAATTCATCTTTAAACGTCGATTTTCCGGTGACATTAAATTTCTTTTTGCATACATTTTCAAGAATGGTCTGCATTTCTTTTCCTGAAATTTGGGCAACCTGTTTATTCAGATCCACTTTTGAAACTTCCAGAATTCTCTGCCAGAATCGGTTGGTAATATCAAATATTTTCGAGTGTCCGATGGTTTTCTTTGGATTGGATTGTTTGAAGTTTAGAAATAATTCTTCTGCATCATCAATATCTTTTGAGATAAAATTTACCTCAATTTCAAAATTGTATTTTACTTTCGCTAAATTAATTGCTTCCCAAGCTGAAATTTTCAGAATGGCAGGTCCCGAAAGTCCCCAATGCGTAATGAGCAAAGGTCCGCTTTCTTCTGTTTTCAGTTTCGGAATGGAAGTTTCCGCCATTTCAAAGCTTGTTCCGGCTAAATCTTTCAGCAAATCATCTTTAATGTTAAAAGTAAAAAGCGACGGAACCAGATCAACAATTTTATGACCTAAATTTTCGATCATTTTCAGAGATTTTGGCGAGCTTCCGGTGGTGTAAATAACAAAATCAGCTTCAAAATCCCCTAAACTGGTCTTAACGATATATTTTTCGTCCGATTTTTCAATTTCTTTTACAGAACATTTGGTTTTCACTTCAACATTTTTCTGCTGAATTTCATGTAAAAAAGTATTGATGATTGTTTGCGAAGAATTGCTTTCCGGAAAAACGCGGTTATCATTTTCTATTTTTAACGGAACACTTCTTTGCTCAAACCAATCCATCGTATCTCCCGGCTGAAACTTGGTGAAAACACTCAGCAATTCCTTGTTTCCGCGGGGATAAAACTGTACCAGTTCTCTGGGATCAAAACAGGCATGAGTCACATTGCAGCGTCCTCCTCCCGAAATTTTTACTTTCTGAAGAACATCCGAATTCTGCTCGAGAATGGTAATTTTATATTTTGTTTCGTCCAGATTGGCTGCACAGAAAAATCCTGCTGCGCCACCTCCGATAATGATAATTTGCTTCATAATACTTTTAATCTTATGCTCAAGATTACTTTTGCAAAACTACAATTTTTATAAACCATCTTATTTGAGTAATTTTGAAGAATATAATTTTTCATTTTTACAGTGAAATTATTGACTACAAAAAATGATTTTTGTGATAAAAAATCATACAATTTATATTTAAAACAAAAAGTAAATGAAATTCTACCATACATTTGAAGTTCGCTGGAGCGATCTTGATGCCAATAAACATCTGGCAAATTCATCTTACGTACAGTATTGTGCGCAGACCAGAATGGCTTTTATGAAGCAGGAAAAAATGGGCGTTACCCAAATGAGCCGATGGGGAATCGGTCCGGTAATCATGCATGAAAGATTTTCTTTTTTTAAAGAAATTTATGCAGATCAGACGGTTATCGTAAGTCTTGAAATTGATGGCTGTGCAGAAGACTGTTCTATTTACCGTTTCGTACACAAATTTTATACGACTGATGGCGAACATTGTGCCACTGCAGAAGCAACCGGAGTCTGGATCGATATGATGCTGAGAAAAATGACAACACCGCCCGATGATGTGGTGGAAGCCATGAACAAATATAAATCTCTGGAGACCGTAGTTTTAACAAGAGAAGATTTCAAAAAACTTCCTTTCCGTCCGGAAAATGTTGATCCGGCAGTATTTGCTGTTTAAGATGTAAGGTTTTGAGTTTATTGTTTTAAAATTACTCATTACCCATTATTTATTACTTATAATTAAAAATATGTTTGAAGATAAAGATCCAGAATTAACGCCAATTTCCAAACTGGGAGAATTTGGTTTAATTAAACATTTAACGGAACATTTTCCTCTATCCAACGAATCTTCGGAGCTTGGAGTGGGAGATGATGCGGCAGTAATTAATCCAGGAAATAAGAAAGTAGTTCTTACGACAGATGTTTTGGCAGAAGGAGTTCATTTCAATCTGGGATATGTGCCTTTAAAACACTTGGGTTATAAAGCGGTTGTTGTAAATCTCAGTGATATTGCAGCGATGAATGCAACGCCAACTCAGATTTTGGTTTCTCTTGCTGTTTCCAACCGTTTTCCCGTGGAAGCTCTGGAAGAAATCTATTCCGGAATTCAGACCGCTTGCGCAAGATACAAAGTGGACTTAATTGGGGGAGATACAACGAGTTCTAACGCTGGTTTGGTAATGAGCATTACTGCAATCGGGATGGAGAATGATGAGCATATTGTGAAAAGAAGTACGGCAAAACCAAACGATCTTTTGGTCGTAACTGGAGATTTAGGCGGCGCTTATATGGGACTTCAGATTCTGGAAAGAGAACACGCTGTTTTCTTAGCCGATCCGAATATGCAGCCGGAAATGGATGGCTACGATTATATTCTGGAAAGACAGTTGAAGCCTGAAGCAAGAACCGACGTAAAAGGAATTTTAGAACAACTGGATATTAAACCAACTTCTATGATTGATGTTTCTGACGGTCTGGCTTCTGAAATTCTTCACCTTTCAGATCAGTCGAAAGTAGGATTCAGATTGTATGAGGAAAAAATTCCGATGGATAATTTAACAATTACAACAGCGGATGAATTCAATTTAAATCCTGTGATGGCTGCTTTAAGCGGAGGGGAGGATTATGAATTATTATTCACGATTTCGCCAAATGATTTTGATAAAATTAAAAACCATCCGGATTTTACCATCATTGGTCATGCCGTTGAAAAAGAAGACGGAAATTTTATGGTGGCAAGAGGTTCTAATCAGCTGGTTGCTTTAACAGCGCAGGGTTGGGACGCTTTTTTGGGAAATCAGCAAGGATAGATAATTTACTGTTTAGATATTAAAAAACCACTGCAATAGCGGTGGTTTTTTTGTAATTAATCTTTCTTAATGTCTGCTTTTACATTCTGGTAGGATTTGTCTACCGCATCTGCACCTTTTTTAGCCGTTTTTTTTGTCCATTTTGCTGCATTTTTAACGCCTTTTTTGGTTGCATCATAACCTTTTTCTGCGGTTTTGCCTGTCCATTCTGCACCATCTTTGGCAGCCTTACCTACGGCTTTAGCATCTTTTTTTACCTCCTGCTTTACAGAATTTGTTTTTTGTGCAGATACTCCGATTCCGAATAAAAGAATCACTGCTGCTGAATATAATCTCTTTTTCATTTATAAAAATGTTTTTTTTGATTTTTCAACAAAAATCAGACCAATAATGCATAAAAATGTCAGAATAATTTTGTGTCAGTGGATCATAGAAGCATTATAAGCAAAAATTTGTATTGTGAAGAGGACTTAAATATTGTGAAGCCAGTATTTTTGTAATGTTTTTTGTTTAATTTGCAACAGTCAAATGATTTACAAATGAGATTCTTTATTGATGAGAAAAATTATTTTTTATCTAAAATTTTAGATGAATCAATCCTTTTCAACTATACAGCCTCCTGGATTTTTTATGATCGGAATGAAGATCTGCATATTGATGATTATTTTGAAAAAGACAAAAAGATGTATTCGTTTCTATGGTCATATTCAGAGGACAATATTCTGTCTAAAATAGATGAATGGAAAAGAGCTTTCAGGAGACACGAAATAGAAATTCCACATGGGATAAAGCAATATCAAAAAGATTATCATTTAAATTCAGGAAGGAAAGTGTATTTGGATGTTCTGGAGTCTTATGTTAATTCCACAGAAAAAATGTTTAAGAGTTTTGCAGCTTTTAATAACGCAAAACATCTAGCCCAAATCATAGTTGATCATACGGTAATTTTTGATGATTTAGATTTAAGCTTTCTTGAGGATGAAAGAGAGGATAAATTTAAAAAATATTTAAGTCTTCTGGATTCGGAATTCATTCATGCTATTGTTTTAGACGGACATCATCATGCAGGAGAATTAATAAAAATTTTTGTTCATAAAAAGAACAATATAATTCTAAAAAATGCAGACAGTATTCCCTGGAATATTTTTGAAAATACTTATGTTGAAAGAAATTTTAGTTGGTAAATGAAGGTAGAGAGAATTTTTCAAGATTTGGAGCATGTAAGGAAAGATTTGCTAAAGATGTTATAAAAAATCCGGCTCAACAAAGCCGGATTAGTTATATTAATAAGATTTTTAAGCCTTCGCAATATTCAGGATCACTTCCATTGCTTTCTCCATACTTTCCAGAGCCACATATTCATATGGTCCGTGGAAATTGATTCCTCCCGCAAAAATATTCGGACAAGGAAGTCCCATATAAGATAACTGCGCTCCGTCTGTTCCTCCGCGGATTGCTTTAATCTTTGGTTCGATTCCTGCTTCTTTCATTGCTGCTGCGGCAAGATCTACGATGTGCATTTTTCCTTCAAACTGCTGCTTCATGTTTCTGTACTGCTCTTTAATTTCAATTTCAGCAGTTCCTTCGCCGTGTTTTTCGTTAAATTCAGCTACTTTTTCTTCCATGAATTTCTTTCTTGCCTCAAATTTATCAGCATCATGATCACGGATGATGTATTGCAATTTAGCTTCAGAAATATCAGCATTTAAGTCCATTAAATGATAAAAGCCGTCAAAACCTTTAGTGGTTGCAGGTGTTTCATTGGCAGGAAGCATCTGTGCAAATTCAGAAGCCAGTAAAGCGGCGTTAATCATTTTTCCGTACGCGTAACCCGGATGAACGCTCAAACCGTGGATTTTTACCACTGCTCCAGCCGCGTTGAAGTTTTCATATTCCAGTTCACCAACTTCTCCGCCGTCCATCGTGTAAGCAAATTCAGCCCCGAATTTTGCCACATCAAACTTATGTGCTCCTCTTCCGATTTCTTCATCAGGCGTAAATCCAACGGCAATTCTTCCGTGCTTGATTTCCGGATGAGCCATTAAATATTCCGCAGCCGTTACAATTTCTGCACAGCCTGCTTTATCATCGGCTCCAAGAAGGGTATTTCCGTCGGTGGTAATTAAAGTCTGACCGATATATTTTTTTAAGCTTTCAAATTTTGATGGTGATAAAGTAAATCCTGTTGTCTGATTCAAAACCAGATCTCCTCCGTCATAATTTTCCCAAACCTGTGGTTTTACATTCTCTCCGCTGAAATCCGGTGAAGTATCGTAATGCGAAATAAATCCGATAGTCGGTTTGTCATTATTCTCAAGATTAGAAGGAACGTATCCCATGATATAACCATTTTCATCGATCGATACATTTTCAAGACCTATCGTTTTCAGTTCTTCCGTGATGTAGTTGGCGATATTCCACTGTCTTTCTGTAGATGGAGTGGTTTCGCTTTCTGCGTCGCTGGTTGAATAGATTTTTACGTAATTAAGAAAACGGTTTAGTAGCTTTTCTTTCCACAAAGGGCTGAATTCTATTGCGCTCATTATATTGGTATAAATTTCCTGTAAAGTTAGCAAATTTGATGCTCAGAATATCTTATTTGTACTCCATAATCGTTCTGTGAAGTGTTTTTATTTGTGTAAAATAATGAAATTCAGTTGTTTATTGTGTTTTTGCATAACTCTTAAGAACTTGTTTAGTTTTATTATATTTGAGAAAATCTAAATGTAAAAAATGTTTCTTACAGAATGTCCGCGTGATGCAATGCAGGGGTGGGGAGAATTCATCCCGACTGATAAAAAAATAGATTACATCAATTCTCTTATGGATGTGGGTTTTGATGTTCTGGACTGTCTGAGTTTTGTTTCTCCGAAAGCAATTCCGCAAATGGCAGATTCTGATGAGGTGGCGGAAAATATCGATAAATCCCGATCCAACACCAAAGTTTCTGCAATTGTCGCCAATTACAGAGGAGCTGAGAAAGCATTAAAACATCAGTCGGTAGACATTATCGGCTTTCCGTTTTCCATTTCCGAAACTTTTCAGCATAGAAATACGAATAAAAATCAGGAAGAAGCTTTTCAGGAGATTATTAAAATGCTGGAACTGGTAAAAAATGAAAACAGGCAGCTAAATATTTATTTTTCAATGGCTTTTGGAAATCCTTACGGCGAAATGTGGAAGTGGGAAGACGTGGATTTCTGGGCTCAGCGATTTTCTGAAATCGGAGTTAAAGAGATTTTACTTTCTGATACTACGGGAGTTGCAACGCCGGAAACCATTTCTCTTTTGTTCGGAAAAATTCCTTCAAAATATCCTGAAATAAATTTCGGAGCACATTTTCATAACCGTTACGAAGATTCTTACGCTAAGCTGAAAGCCGCTTACGATCAGGGATGTACGAGATTCGACAGTGCCATCAAAGGAATCGGAGGCTGTCCGATGGCAAAAGATGATCTGGTGGGAAATATGCCGACCGAACAGGTAATCAATTTTATGAGCGTAGAAAAAGCAGACCATAAACTCAATCTGCTGAACTTCGAAAGTTCTTACAACAAAGCGAAAGATATTTTTCATTTTTGAGGTATGACTAAGCTTTTTGTTACCATACTGATTGTTTTTTCTTCTGCGGTTTTTGCCCAGAAAGTAGAAAAACTGTTCAACGAAGAAAAATTTAAGGAATTAACCGGGCTTGAAAATGAAAGTCCTTCTTTTACAGGAGAAGAGCTTTACTATTTGGGATTTGCTTTTTTCAGGGAGGAAAATGACGACAAAGCAATAGAATATTACAACAAAGCTTTAAAAAAAGGTTTTGATAATGCTCTCGTATATTATCACATCGGATTGTCCCAAATGTATCAGAAAAAGTATGATGAGGCTCTGAAAAACATAAATACAGGTTTGGAGTCTGATCCTTTGGCGGAATTTTATTATGAAAAATTGCGGATTTACAGCATCAGAGAAGATTCTGTTAATCAGGAAAAAACGTTTTTGGAAGCCCTTCAAAAAACTAGTCAGAAAGATAACTGGTATGTAAAAATAGTTTTATTTGCAGGCAGTTTCTATTATACTCAGAAAGAGTATGCAAAATCTGAGAAAATCTATAAAGAAGCTTTGGCATCATTACCAAAAGAATATGAACTGTACACCAAGCTGATAAAATCTTTAAATGTTCAGAATAAATTTTCAGAGGCAGATTCCTATTTTGAGAAAATGAGAACGTTCTATGAAAATAAAGAGCTTCCGGAGGATGAAATGAAGTTTAAAAATCTTAATGTGGATCAGTTCGACTGGAAAAACCAGGTTGTGAACATCCATAAATATTTTGAAAAGCCAAAAGAGATGCTTCAGCCTTTGTATGTTTTATATTTAATTAATGAAAAAGGAGACAAAGTGGAGCGTAAATTCAAAATTGAAAAAACGGTTCAGATAGAAAAAACAGATCCGCAATTCGTCATTTGTGAAGAAACGAAAAGCGGACATTCCACTTATCCAATCGGTTTTAAAGATGCCAATTTTACTTTGGAAGATCTGAGAAAGGAAATTACGGATGTTCTTAATAATAAATACAGAGTTGCGGCTTCTTTCGAACATAATTAAAAAACAAATATGCAATCCATTATCTCACCTTCAGAACTAAAAAATCTTCCAACAGAAAATCTTATCATTCTTGATGCAAGAGCAGGAAAAGATGTTTATCAAAATTATCTGAATAAACATATTAAAGGAGCGAGATTTATTGATCTGGATAAAGATCTTGCTGAAATCGGTGAGAACGGTGCTTTTGGAGGAAGACACCCTCTTCCGGAAATTAAAAAATTTGCAGAGACAATTTCAAATCTGGGAATTTCAGAAAATAACCATATTGTTGTTTACGATGATAAAAACGGATCAAACGCTGCTGCAAGAGCTTGGTGGATGCTGAAAGCTTTCGGTTTTGAAAACGTTCAGGTTCTGGATGGCGGATTTCAGAATGCTGAAAAAGAAGGGGTTGAATTTTCTTCCGGCGAAGAATCTTTCGAAAAGGCTGAATTGATTCATAAAGAAAACTGGCTACTTCCTGTTTCAGATCTGGAAACTGTTGAAAATGAATTAACAAAAGAATCATCGACGGTTGTAGACGTAAGAGATGCGTACCGTTACAGAGGTGAATCTGAGCCGATTGACCTCGTTGCAGGACATATTCCCGGAGCAATTAATATTCCTTTTTCTGAAAATCTTGATGAAAACGGAAACTTCCTTTCACCGGAAATTTTAAGAGAAAAATATTCAAAATTGCTTGAAGGAAAGCCTGAAAATCTGATCATTCATTGTGGTTCCGGAGTAACGGCCTGTCATACCATTCTGGCTTTGGATTACGCAGGATTCAAAATCCCGAATCTGTATGTAGGATCATGGAGCGAGTGGAGCAGAAGAGAAGGGAAAGAAATTGCCACAGAATTATAAAAGCTTCCACAGACCGAAATCTGTGAAAGCTGAAGTGAAGGGTTGGTTAATAAAAAGGTGAATTTTTCTCTATTTTGTAACAGCTAAAGCTTCAAAATAATTTTTAAAGGAATTGATTTCCAGTGCAAAAACGCCGTCGTTTCCAATCATGTTAATCGGTCTCCAGAAACTTCCGTCGAAAAAGCTGATAAGTCCCTGATAAGAATTCAAACCATTCGGTTCAGTAACTCCCCACGGATTTCTCAGGATGATGTAGTTCTTTCCATTGAAAGTAGACCAGCCTAAAACCGTGTAAGCGTGATTTCCAACGATATTAGATCCGGTATAATCTTTTCCTGATCCATACGTCCATGCAACCATCGGATTAATGGTCTTGCAGCTCATTGAGTTTTCTCTTACTACGCCGAAAAGATCAAGCGCTGTTCTCGGTGAAGTGTAGTAATAATACGGTGTTTTGTTCGTAAGTTGTGCAACAGCTTTTGCAGGATCTCCGAAAGCCGTTTTAGAAATATCCGGTTTATCGTCATTTACATTCGTGATCCATTTGGCAAATGCTTTTTCATAAACAGCCGGCCAGATTTCTCCCGCATCGTTGCTTCTGCAATATACAGGATTGTTATTGGAAGAGTTAATGATCGTATTATCAGTAACTTCCACAAGTCTTGTTGCCGCATCTTTTCCTCCGCCTTTTGTAAAAAACTGGATGGCATTGGTACGGTCTGTTTCTCCGGTTCCGGTGGCTCTCACTTTATGCTGAATAGTATAAGGATCTGCCCATGCAATAGCAGAAATAGCGGCAATAAAATAACAGTTGGCTACTGCACCCTGAATCGGGTCATTATACTCCGTCACGTCGTTGAAGAAATTTCCTCTGTCGCTCCATGAAGTTCCTGCAGGAGTCCATCCGTTTGCATTTCCCATCCCGAAAATGATATTTTTAATAGAAGGGGAGAGTACTTTATTGCTGATAGTGTTGTTCAGCTTTGGGATATTCAGTACCACTTTTACATCGCCTTTGTCTAATCTGGCATTTTTTACAGCGATGCTGTTCAGGTCTTTTATTCCGGTACCTGAAAGATCATTGAGTGTTTTAATATTCGAAAGATTTACAGTTTCCAGCTTATCTGCAGCTCTTACTTTAATATCATCAGATTTCATAACTTTTACAGTGTTGTCGCTGTTAAGTTGCAGTCCGGCATACAAAGGAGAATTAAATTTGATGTCGAACAGTTCTGCGTAATTGGTTTCCAGGGTTTCTTCAAGAATCTGGTACGATTTTGCGTCTTTCCAGTCGAATGTTCTTCCGGTGATAGCTTCAGTTAGTGCATAAGGATTAATAACTCCTACAAACAGTTCTTTAGGTGCTTGGTCCATGATAATTGGTTTTTAAAGGTTAAGGTTAGAATTAATTTGGTTGATGAAATCGGGATTGTACAGATATAAAAACCGGTTGAACAGAGAAACTCCGAAATCATCATCCGGATGGATCTCAATTTTTTTTGAATTCACCTCAATCATTCTCTGGCTTCCTCCCACCATTGAAGGATCTTTTACAGAATCTTTTATTTTGCTGATTAAAGAAAGAAGCTGAAGAAAAATTTCTGTGTTGAATTTTCTTTGCTCAGATACAATCATTTTTTCATTCGTTTCGTAACCTCTGAAGATTTTCAGCTCGGCATTTCCGTCCTGTTCGGAAAATATAATCTGATATCGGTAAGCATACTGTGGCGGAACACTTCCGTTATTGAATGATACGATGATGGTATTGGCTTTCATACTGTTGATTTCTGAAACCAAAATTATATCATATTCATATTCTGTATGTTAGGGATTTCACGAAATATATATGGGGAAAAAACGGAAAATAAAAAAAGCTGCTTCAAAATGAAACAGCTCATTATTTTTTTTGGAAAAAATGATTTGAAGAAATTAAATTTTAAAGCATTCCAAGCTCAAATTTAGCTTCCTCACTCATCATATCTTTGTTCCAGCTTGGTTCAAAGGTAAGCTCTAAGTCTACACTTTTTACATTTTCCACTTCTGCAACCTTATCTTTTACCTCCTGCGGAAGCGTTTCTGCAACCGGACAGTTAGGCGTTGTTAATGTCATGATAATTTTTACGTCCGCTTCATCGGAGATCTGAACATCATAAACCAACCCAAGTTCGTAGATATCTACCGGAATTTCAGGGTCATACACGGTTTTTAAAACACCGATGATTTCCTCACCGATGTCAGCAATCTGATCGTCTGTAAATTTCATTTTTTAATCTAAATTGATGTACCTTTTCAACAAATCTTCCTGACGCATGCGCCGGAAAATATTCGCCAAAGTTAAGACATCTTTTTCACAATAGTCAACTATTCTTTGCAAGTCTTTCTCTATGTAGTAAATTGATGAAACCATTGAGCCGTCAATATCATCTTTTGGAGTGGGAATTCCGAAAACATGAGCCAGCAGTTCCAGAGACACAAAACTTTTGTAATCCCCGAACTTCCAAAGCTCCATGGTATCGATATGCGGAATTTCCCAAGGCTTTTTTCCGAACATCTGAAACGGAGTAGGAGGCATCATTCCATTAATTAAATATCTTCTGGCAATCCACGGAAAGTCGAATTCTTTTCCGTTATGTGCGCATAAAATGACGTCGCGAAGTCTCGGGCTGTTAAAAATTTCACCAAATTCCAGAAGTAATTTTTTTTCATCGTCACCCGCAAAGCTTTTGATCTTCAGCGTATCGTTTTTTTCGATCATTCCGATGGTAATGCAGATGATCTTCCCGAATTCTGCCATAATTCCGGCTCTTTCCACATAAAATTCTTCCGGAGAAACCTCATCTTTTCTCTGGAATCTCGTTTTTTTATCCCAAAGTTTCTGTTCGGCTTCCGAAAGTTCTTCCCACAATCCAAATCCCGGAACCGTTTCAATATCAAGAAATAAAACTCTTTCTAAAGGAATATGCTGTATCATTTTTATTCTTCGTAATGATTTGTTAGAAACTAAACCTCACAGGTTTCAAAAACCTGTGAGGTTTTCCTGTATTCACAGATGTTTTTAAAAACTTATCCTACCTGCATTCCGTTCTTTGCCGGTAATGAAGGGGTTAAAAGGGTAACGTCTTTTTTATCTTCTCCGTAAACACCCAAAACCAGACATTCGCTGAAAAAATTGGCGATCTGTTTCTTAGGAAAATTGACCACTGCCAAAATCTGCTGACCGATCAGTTCTTCCTTCTGATATAATGAAGTAATCTGAGCGGATGATTTTTTAATGCCTAAATCTCCAAAATCTATTTCTAGCTGATAAGATGGGTTTCTTGCTTTCTCAAAATCGTTCACAGAAATAATGGTTCCGCATCGGATGTCTATTTTTTCGAAATCTTCCCACGAAATTTCGGGTTTTACAATCATGATAATGTGTTGATTAATTGTTCTACTTCAAGTTTCTGTTCAGCATACTTTTTCTGCAGTTCAGAACCTTCGCCCATTCTTTTATAATATTCAAGTGCTTTGCTGCCGAAATCTTTTTTATAAAAATCAGATACTTCAGGAATCTGCGGAAAAACCTTATGAAAAAGCATTTCATAATATGCCTGAAATTCCCTTTCGCTTTTATCTTCAATAACGTGTCCCGGAGCTTTCTGCCGTACATGCAGCATTTCGTGGGCGATTAAATTTAAAACCAGATTCAGATCAAAATCGAATAAATTTTTAGGGATCATTACTTTCTGGGGACTTCCTAAAACGCCTTCTGCTGTTAAGACAAGAGAGTTTGGAAAAACCTCATCGCGAAGACCAAATCCTTCGAAGTTGTCGTGTTCGAGATTGAAGGAGCGGATAATGTATTCTGCTGCATCAATGATCTGGTCGTGTTCCCTGTAAGCTTCTAAGTGTAAAGCAACCTGTTCGAAATTCATCTTTTAAATATGTTTTAACAAATGTATTAAAATCCTGAAACTTAAGAATTATTTCATTCAATTTTCGTTAAAGATCATCATGTTTTATTTTTTTAACAACATCCTGAATGTATAACAAAAAACCTCCTAAAAAGAATAGAAGGTTGCTAATAACACATAAATGATAATGAAAAATTTTATTTTACTCGCCGAGTTAGTAGGAAAAAAGAAAAAATGTTACAGGAACTTTTCTGACTTTTCAGAAGCGATTTTACATCAAGAATTTTTTGTAACATTTTAAATTTTATGCTACAAACTGTGAAAAGATTCTGAATTTTAATTTAAAGTATCCGGAATTTTTACACAGTTATAGTTCAATTTAAGTTTGCAAGGGCTCGGATCTTAGATCCGGCTCTTTTTGATGTATGAATATGACGGTTACTTTTTAATCCACCATTGGCTGTCCTTTCTGTCGGAACGTTTCACGCCGTTGTTTAAAGTATAGGCAAAACCAACGCCCAATGTCTGTTTCAGCTGTGTTTTCTGAACCTGATTATGGTCGTACATTAAATCCACAGTAATATTGGATGAAATGAATTTATTAACCTTTAAATTTAAGATCATTCCATACGCCAGAACCAGTCTTTCCGGATGATCCAGATAATTGGAGAAAACGGATGCTGTATTGGTAATATTTACGTTCTCCATCAAATTGAATTTATAATAGGCTGTTCCCAGAAAACCATATTGTAAAATTGATGAATCGCCATCAGCCTTTAAACCGTAATTTCCTGCAAGCTGAAGATCTTTGTCTAGCACAAAAGCCCATCTCGCGTTGCTCGGACGAAGGGTTACATTAATATTGTCATTGGGTCTGTAGGTAATCCCCATCCCGACATTCAGATAACCGGGAGCCATAAAATTGGATATTTTTTTTGCTTCCGGATTATTTCCGTCTTCATATCCCGCAGAAAACTGAGAAATCAGACCCGCTCCTACGGAAAGATACCAGCTTTTTGAGAACTTCCTTCCGTAATTTGTGGAAACATTAATAACGTCCTGCGTTTTTCTTACACCAACTCCTTTCGTATCATTTTGTCCATAATTTAAAAGAATGATGTTTTCCCAAAGATCTTTATCTTTTTCATACGTAATGTTGTAATCCAGTGCAGCAAGCCATCCTACATTGTTGGCTCCTCCGCCGACCCAGTTTGAGAAAGCGGCCTGATTAATCATCAGCGACTGTTTTCCTAAAACCGACCAGTGTTTAATGGTATCTGCTTTAATGGCTGCGGTGTCCGTAATGACAACCTGTGCATTGGCGAAAATTCCCAGAGAAAGAGAGAGTGTGAATAAAAACTTCTTCATGAGTTCAGGATTTCATTATACAAAATTCCTTACAAAAATATTAAATATAAATTTTATGGAAGGAAATTCAGTTTTAAGAATGGTTTTCAACCGGTATTTTTTGAATTTCAATGACAAAACAGAGAACTTTTGTATAAAAGCAGTGAAAATCATTACTTTTTGTCTGAAATAAATTTTCGAACAGATTTTTCATCGACAAATTTTCCGAAATTTATCCTTGGCTTTTCATTTGACGTAGAATATTCATGTTAAAAAATAATATAATTTCCAAAAAAGCGCTGCTTTATCCTTTGCTTATGCTTGCTGCAATGTGGCTGGGTTTCTTTTTACAGATGCAGGGCTTTTTTCAGAGCTGTTTCGGGGCGATCATTCCATTGTTGCCGGAAGGCTTATTGGGAATTATAACGTCACCTCTTCTACACGGAAACATGGAGCATATTGTGGGAAATTCTATCCCGATCGTGGTGCTTATGTTTTTGCTGTATCAGTTTTATCCTTTAGTTGCCAATAAAGTGTTTATAACAGGTTGGCTTGCTACAGGATTTTTGGTGTGGCTTCTTCCGCCTATTGATATTATGACGGGAGATTATCTTTATACCTGTACCATCGGTGCAAGTGGAGTAGTGTATGTTCTTGCGTTTTTCCTTTTTTTCAGCGGAGTTTTTAAATGGAATATGAAGCTGCTCACCATTTCTTTGTTGGTTGTTCTGTACTATGGAAGTCTGATCTGGGGAATGCTTCCCGAAGAACTTTTCTCCAATCTTCAGGAACCCAGTAAAATTTCATGGCAGGCGCATCTTGCAGGTGGAATTGTGGGAGTAATTCTGGCTCTTTTATTTAAGAAAGTAGGCGATAAAAAGAAAAAATTCATCTGGGAATTTCCAAACTATTACAGTGAAAAAGATGATAAACTCTGGCAGGAATACAAAGAAAACCATCCCGAAGATTTTATGGAGCTGCCTTACAAAAAGAAAGACGATATCTGGGAAAGACTGGATGAACTGAGAGGTAAATAATTTTAAAAATTTTCTACATTTGTGAAAACAACACAAATGTATTCTGAAGAACATCTTTATTCCATTGCTCTGCGCGAGTGTAATTTAATCGGAGATATCAATTTTTATAAGCTTGTGCGTATTTTCGGAAGTGCCAAAAATGCCTGGGAAAACACCAAAAAGGAATACAAAAAGCTGGACGGATTCGGTTCTAAAATAATTTCAGATATCGGAAATCCTGCTCATCTGAAGTTTGCTGAAAACGAACTTAAATTTTGTGAAGCAAACCAAATCAAGATTAATCTAAGACATCTCCATAATCTTCCTAAACTCTTAAACGAATGTGATGATGCCCCTGTAATTCTTTACCAAAAAGGAAGTTTTGACGATTCTAAACAAAAAATAAGCATGGTAGGAACGAGAAATATGACTTCCTACGGAAAACAGTTTATTGAAGATTTTTTTAAGGAAACATCATCCTGTAATTTTATTTCCGTGAGCGGTCTGGCTTTGGGAGTAGATAAAGAAGTTCATGAGCAGTCTCTTCATCATCAGGTTTCTACAGTTGCCGTTTTAGCGCATGGTTTTCATACATTGTATCCTTCAAAAAATAAAAAATTATCCGAAAAAATTCTTGAAGAAGGAGGAGCTTTATTTACAGAATTCAATTCATCTAAAAAGCCGGACCGCGAAAATTTTATTCAGAGAAACAGAATTGTTGCCGGAATTTCTCCTGCGACAATTGTGGTAGAAACAGCTTTTGGAGGCGGTTCAATCAGTACAGCAACGTTTGCCAATCAATATAACCGCGAAGTATATGCACTTCCCGGAAAGATTACAGATAAACAGAGCCAAGGCTGTAATCATCTGATTTTTCAGAACAAAGCTTCGGCAATTTCCACGCTAAAAGATCTGGTTGAAAATTTAGGATTTAATAATCCGGAAGGCAGAACGGGAGAATTATTTCCTCATAGTGAAATTTCAATCCAATTAACTGAAAATCAAAGTGAAATAGTTAAAATAATATCTGAAAATCCATACATTTCTCTGGACGATCTTGCTGATAAAACAGACCTTTCCTCACACAAAATTTTACCGGTTATTTTAGAATTGGAACTTTTGGGGAAGGTAAAATCACTTTCGGGGAGACAATTTTTAGCAACCTGACAATTAACGATTTCTTAATATTGCATTATTTTAAACATAACATTTAATTTTTAATAAAATTAATGATTGAATTGCTGATTTAATAATATTAAGTCATTATATTATTAAATTTTCAACAATTGTTATTTAGGGTGTTGTGAATCTTGAAAAAAAAATTAAATTTGTTGGCAATAATATTCAACCCTAATATATGGAACAATATAATATTGACCAGAAAATCCAAGAATTTATAGCAAAAATTGAGGCAAAAAACCCTAATGAGCCAGAATTTTTACAAGCAGTAAAAGAAGTTGCGGTAACTGTAATTCCGTTTATCTTAACGAAAAAGGAATATACGGGAATGAAGCTTCTTGAAAGAATGGCGGAAGCTGAAAGAATTATCATCTTCAGAGTTCCATGGGTTGACGATAAAGGAGAGATCCAGGTAAACAGAGGGTTCAGAATCCAGATGAATTCTGCGATCGGACCATACAAAGGAGGAATCCGTTTCCATCCTACCGTAAACCTTTCTGTTCTTAAATTTTTAGCGTTCGAGCAGGTGTTTAAAAACTCTTTAACTACGCTTCCGATGGGAGGTGGAAAAGGAGGTTCAGACTTTGATCCGCAAGGAAAATCCGATATGGAAGTAATGCGTTTCTGCCAGGCTTTCATGACGGAAATGTGTAAACACATTGGTCCTGAAACAGACGTTCCTGCAGGAGACATCGGAGTAGGAGCAAGAGAGATCGGATATTTATTCGGGCAGTATAAGAAAATTAGAAACGAATTTACGGGAGTTCTTACAGGAAAAGGTCTTGCATACGGAGGTTCATTAATCCGTCCTGAAGCTACAGGATACGGAGTGGTTTACTTCGCTGAGCAGATGCTTAAAACAATCGGACAGACTTTCAAAGATAAAACGGTAACGGTTTCAGGTTTCGGAAACGTAGCTTGGGGAGTTATTAAAAAAATCTCTGAACTTGGTGGGAAAGTTGTAACGATTTCCGGACCGGACGGTTATGTATATGATAAAGACGGAATCGACGGCGATAAGATCGATTATCTGTTGGAATTGAGATCTTCAGGAAACAACAGAGCTGAAGATTACGTGAAGAAATACCCTTCTGCAGAATTCTTTGCAGGAAAACGTCCTTGGGAAGTGAAGTGTGATGTTGCGATCCCTTCTGCAACCCAAAACGAATTAGATCTTGACGATGCTAAATTATTGGTGGAAAACGGATGCGTTTGTGTAACAGAAGCAGCAAACATGCCTTCAACACTTGATGCAATTAACTATTTCTTAGACAATAAAGTATTGTTCTCTCCGGGGAAAGCTTCTAACGCAGGAGGTGTTGCGACTTCAGGTCTTGAAATGACGCAAAATTCAATCCGTCTGAACTGGACTTCTGAAGAGGTTGATGCAAGACTGAAAGAGATCATGATCGGAATTCACAAAGCGTGCAGAGACTACGGAAAAGAAGAAGACGGTTATGTAAACTACGTAAAAGGTGCCAATATCGCCGGATTCGTGAAAGTTGCAGAAGCAATGTTAGCTCAGGGAGTAGTATAAAATATAAAGGTTGGGAAAATTCCCGACCTTTTTTCATATAACCTGTTCCCGGGATTATAAATGGGAAAAAAGTAAAAAGTGAAAGGAGAAAGCGTTGATTATTCAGCGCTTTTTTTATTTTGAAAGCTACGTTCGCAAGGTCCTGTTGTCGGATGATGCTGAATATTTTTCGATCGTGAAGGCATTTCATTCAGCTAATGATAATCATTTTAACTCGAATGAAATTAACATTTTCATGTCATTTGGACATAAGAGAAATCTACAACGTCTCAACCAAAGACAGATTCTTCACTTCGCTACGCTTCGAGCTGAATGATAATAAGAACTGCCAAAAAGTGAAAAATCATTACATTTAATTCATGAAAAATACATTTGAAAATATTGATGAATATATCGCCCTGTTTCCGGAGATTCGGGATAAATTAGAAAATCTCAGAAAACTGATTCTTTCACAAAATTCTGAAATTGAAGAATATATTGGTTATCAGATGCCTGCTTTCAGATACAAAAATAAACCAGTGGTCTATTTCGCAGGGTATAAAAAACATATCGGATTTTATCCCGGAGCAGAAGGAATAAAAAGATTCGAAAGTGAATTTAAGGAAAACGGCTATAAATTTTCAAAAGGAGCGGTACAGTTTCCTTTAAATGATGATCTTCCTGAAAATTTAATCAAGAAAATTGTTCAGTTCAGACTTGAGGAAATAAATCACAAAAATCCTGAAAAATGATTCAGGATTCTGTTTATTTGCATATCGATTATTTATTTAAAATTTGATATTATGTTAAATACAACTTTCATACAAAATTTCCTGTTTATACTTCTTTTAACTTGATTTATAATTATTTAAGATAAATTATACCGTTTGCCATTTACAAAAAAAATCCTGAAACATTATATTTCAGGATCTTCTTTCTACTTCTTAAAAATTTAAATACTTACTTCGACTTTTTCTTCTTGGACTTCTTTTCTTCTTTTATAGCGTCTGTGGATTTGATGGTGTCTGCTACAACTTCGGTATTGGCATTTACAGTGGTTTCGGCAGAGGCTGTTGTGGCAGGCGTTGCTGCTTCAACAGTGGCAGTGGTTCCTGTATTTTGGTTTTGACCGGATGCTCCGGAAGTTGTTCCCCGGTTGGTAGTTGCCTGTGAATTCTGCTGTGTCTGAGTAGTCGATGGATTATTAGAATTTGTTGACGGGTTTTGTTGTGATGTTCCCGTCTGAGCCGATACTGCGATTACTCCGACTAATGTAAACGCTGCTGTTAAAACTAACTTCTTCATAATATTAATATTTAAATGGTTGTTTAATTTAAACGGCGGTATTTTATCTAATATTATGTGTAAAGTCTTTATTTAACGGACTTTATAATTATTTAAGACTGATTTTGAATTGTATATTATTTTCCTAAATTTTTCATAATTCGTTCTACAAATTCGTACGCAGCAGGGCAAATGACAGTATTTTTAATCATTAAATTATTGATCTGGTAGATCTTCTTTCTGTCGGTATGGGGGTATTCTCTACACGCTTTCGGGCGGACATCATAGATGGAGCATCTATTATCTTCATTTAAAAAAAAGCACGGCAAATTCTGAAGAACTTTGTCATTGTCTTCATCTACACGCAGGAATTTTGCTTCAAAATCAGCCGGCTTCATGCGGAGATGTCTGGAAATTCTTTCAATATCCTTTTCGGTATAAAGCGGCCCCGTTGTTTTACAGCAGTTGGCGCACTGCAGACAGTCTATTTTTTCAAAAACCTCTTCATGTGTTTCCTGAACGATATAGTCCAGATTTTTTGGCGATTTCTTTTTCAGCCCCTCCAGAAATTTTTTATGTTCTTTCTGCTTTTGTAATGCCTGTTTTTTATAAAATTCTAAATCCATTTATTCTTCTTCTTCCATGAATACAGGAAGTTCTGCTTTTTGATAGTCACTTATTTTATCCAGATTCAGCACCGTGGAAAGATTATCTTTATCAGGATAATACATCGGGATAAATTTTGCACCGTACACGATTTCTTTGGTTACATAAGAGGTTCTCTGCACTACCGTATTTGAAAAAACCTCGTCAAAAGCGCGGATATGAACAATAATTTCAATTCCTGTATTTTTAAAATCGTCTTCTGAAAACCCGTAAAACGGAGACTCTTCATCAATTTCATGTACAATTGTCCAGTTCAGAGCCAAAGTATTGATTTTGCTGAGCTGTGTTTTCAGCTGATAAAAATTAATTTTCGGAGAGCTGTTTTCCATCACTTCAATGGCGGTAGTAATAACAACATCTGCATCCGTTAATGCATTGTTTTTATAGGGAGCCAGCCTGAACATTAATGCTGAAGTTTCTTTAAAAGGTGCGACAACCGCAACATCAGAAAACTTCAGATACGCTCTCGGTCTAGAAAATCTTCCGTAGAAAAGTCCCGTTGCAATGGCAAAGGTAAGCAATCCTAAAAAAGCCTCAAAAGTAGCGACCAGACTTGCCGTAAAACCTACCGGAGCAATCCTTCCGTATCCTACTGTGGTAAATGTCTGGGAACTGAAGAAAAACACATCAATGAATTCATTCACAGGATTACTTTTATCAATTCCTGTTAAATGTTCTACACCAATGAGATAATAAATTAAAGCAAAAAATAAATTCACTAAAATATAAGCAATCACCAGATAAGAA
>NZ_JBBCQL010000064.1:0-20479 GCF_037149975.1 Chryseobacterium sp. VD8
TCACAGATAATTTTAAGAATTTTGAAAACGCAAAACATTTGGCATGTTATGCGGGAGTCGTTCCATTTAAAAATCAATCCGGAACGATTGTAAAGAAAGAACGAATCTCAAAAATGGCAAACCAAAAACTGAAAAAATTACTTCATTTATCAGCAATGGCAACCATCAGAGCAGATAAGGAACTCAAAGCTTATTTTGTGAGAAAAGTAGAGCAGGGCAAAAATAAAATGAGCGTACTAAACGCCATAAGAAACAAATTGGTGCACAGAATAATGGCTGTCATCAAAAGACAACAGCCTTATTTGTCACAGAAAGAATTTTTATCAACAAAAAATTCAAATTTTCCTTGCTTATTAACATAGAAATCATTGCGTTTAAGAAGACTTATCCCGAACTCACGTTAAATAAACATCATTTTTTTTGTTTTGAAAGATTCTAAACCATACAAAATTTTTAAAATCTATCTGTTCAATTGGAGATTATTTCGTCGCGCTGCTCGTCGCCATGAGTTTTTATTTAGCCCGGATTGCAACGGCATCCTTTTGGGTTGCGGGCGGAGCAAAGCGTAGCCCGTAACCCAAAAGATACAGTGGAAAGCCGGAAAAAGCTCCAAAAAAATGTTGAAGGGTTTGAGAGTTTAAGAGTTTAAGAGTTTAAGAGTTTAAGAAAGTTAAGTTTTAGTCCAATATGAAAATTCATAATCAAAATTGATTTTAACCTAAATTTAGTTTACGTTTTGGCTAAATGTTATCTTAATCATTAAAATAGGCTAAATCCCTATTGATGTTTTTGTATAGTTTTTACATTAAACTCACGTTAAAATAATAATCTTCCTTTACCCACTAAAAAAATAATCGATAATGTAAAACCAGACTGCGGAAGTAAAAAAAGCCGCAATAATGCTTAAGCCGATCGTTAAATTGGTAAGTTTTGTATTTAATCTATACTGTTCTGCAATAATACTTGAGGTAACGACTGTAGGCATTGCCGATTCGAAGATGGTAATTCTGGCAATATTTCCTTTTATTCCTAGTAAAAGTGCTAATCCGAGCGTTATTGCCGGAGCCAGAATAAGTTTGTAAAACATGGAAACCGACATTTGGGGAATCAGTTTTTTCCAGCCGTTGAATTTCAGTTGCAATCCGACTGAAAATAAAGCTAAAGGACTAACCGTGGCTGCTAATTTATCGAAAAAAGGTTCTGCGGAAGTGAAATCTACGAACTGAGACAGAACTAATGCAGCAATACAGCCAATTAAAGGTGGAAATGTAATGAGTCTTTTCAGAATAAATGCTGCGCTGATCTTTCCGGATTTGCTTCCGCCTTTTAAAGCCGCAATAATTCCTAACGTTGAAAGTGCAAAAAACATAGTCTGATCACAGATAATAGCGATACTCAGTAAACTTTCTCCGTAAAAAGCCGAAATAAGCGGAAAACCGATAAACGAAGTATTGCTGTAGCCGCTTACAAGTTCCAGAGTGCTTCGGGAACGCCGTGAATAGCCTTTGCTTCTGCTGTAAAACATCATAAAGAAAAAGCAGAAAACCGCTGTAAGAAAAGTCGCCACCACGGGAAACAGCATTTCTGCCGACCAGTGAACTTTCGGTAAATATTTGAATGAAACCGCCGGAAGCGCAAGATAGAGAATCCAGGTGTTGATTCCTTTATGCGCATCGGGATGGATGGATTTTGTTGCCTTGAAAACCATTCCCGCGATAATACATACTGCAATCAGAACAAAATTTACCATAGTTTTGAATTATTGTGCAAATTTACGGTTGATTTCTTTTTAATCGCTTATTTCCCATTATCAAAAAACTTTATTTTTGTCATTCTGACGAAGGAAGAATCTATTGCATTGGCTACAAAGTATTTTTAATTACGATTCTGAACTCCGTTTGTAAACTTTCTGTATATATTCAGAATAGCAGCTTTATATAAATCCAATATCAATTCATCGTATCAAATAAGCTCATTACCTCTACTTTTTCCAATGGTTTTGAAAGGATAATTCTTTTGGATGTTTTTGGAAGCAAATCGAAAAAATTATCGCTGAAATGGGTATCTCCCATCAAATAAACGTCTTTTGCCAAAACATCTGTAGAAATTTCAATTTCAGTGGCAGATATTTTCCTGATTTTAAGTGCAGGTTTTGTTAATTTTAAATCTTTGGGCTTTGCGAAGAAATAGTTGCTTTCGGCAATTATCTTTCCGTTGGTATCTTTTAAAGTCAATTTTAAAAACGTTTCATTTCTATTGGAATCAGAAACCAGATTTTGAATTTCGATCGGATCGAATGGTACAATTTCTTCCAGTGTTTTTCCATTGGGAACTGTTGTTATTTTGTCTAAAACTTTCCCTTGAAAATTAACGATCTCTATTTCCACAAAAACATCATCAAATTTTCGTGTCTGATCATTAATGGCATAAAAAGTAAGTATTCCCTCCTTTTCTTCCACTAAAATCACCTGATTTTCAAAGCTCCTTTTCACCTGATAATGCAATGCTTTCCAGTTTCCTGAATAATCTATGGAAGACCATGAAACAACAGGCCAACAATCGTTGAGTTGCCAGTATAAAGTTCCCATATTGTAAGGTTTTGCTCTGCGGTGTGCTTCAATTGCGATCTGCATTCCGCGAGCCTGAAGCAACTGCGAAACATAATTGTATTTCACAAAATCTGTCGGAACTTTATAATCACGCTTCATGTAATTTTCAATAATTTCCCAGCCTCTGGAATGTTTTTCATGAGCTTTGATGGTAGCATTTTGTAAGCTTAAATCAGGATTTCCTGAAAACATGGATTTTGTAGTTTTCAATGTTGGCATTCCCTGAAAACCATATTCCGAAGCAAAACGCGGAACTTTTTCATTGTAAATTTCAAACGGCTGTTCTCCCCACCAAACACCCCAATAATGAGAATCGCCTTCCGTAAGGCTTTCCTTATGTCCCCATCCGATGGACGGCGAGCTTTCCCAATAGATTTGCTTGTCAATTGTTGCATATTTTTGAATAGCATCTGGAATTACTTCATGAAAAATTTTCTTGTAATCCTTCCAAACCTGTAAAGAATCTTCTTTTGAATATTTGAATTGTTTCTGATACCCCCAATTGACAATCGCTTCATCAATTTCATTGTTTCCGCACCACAACGCCAATGACGGATGATTTTGAAGCCTTTCAATCTGGTCTTTCACTTCCAATTCTACATTTTTCTGAAATTTCTCATCAGCAGGATAAAAGCTTCCTGCAAACATAAAATCCTGCCAAACCAGAATTCCGTTTTCGTCGCAGGATCTGTAGAATTCGTCATCTTCATAAATTCCGCCTCCCCAGACGCGAATCATATTCATGTTGGCTTCTTTGCAGTCTTTGATGAGTTTTTGGTATTTTTCTTTGGTCATTCTCGGAGTAAAACTGTCACTAGGAATCCAATTGGTTCCTTTCGCATACATTGGTTTTCCGTTCACCTTGAAATAAAATGATTTTCCTTTTGCATCTTTTTCCTGAATTAATTCCATCGTTCTCAGTCCGATTTTTTCAGATTTTTCAGCAATCATTTTTGAATCTTTTTGCAAAGAAACTTTGATATCGTATAAGTTCGGATCGCCCCAACCGTTGGGTTGCCATAATTTCGGATTTTGAATCTGATAAGGAATTGAAATTAAATTCAATCCGGATTTCAAAGAAATATTTTGAGATTTTCCGTTAATTAAAAAACTGTATTTTCCTTCTTGTTTAGTGAAAATTTCAGCATGAATATTTAAATCCGCTTTTTGCTTTGTTAAAATTTTTTGTTCAATTTTTATATGATCAAGTCTTGCAGTATTCCAGAAATTCAACTTAACGTCTTTCCAGATTCCAGCCGTTACTAATCTCGGTCCCCAATCCCAACCGAACTGATACTGCGCTTTTCTCACAAAACTTCTCGGAGATTCCGGCATGGTGAAAGGAACTTTTTGGGCTAATTCTTTTCCAACATTTACCGCAGACCTGAATTTTACCTGTAAAACATTTTCACCTTTTTTTAAACTTTGTTTAACCGGAATTGTCCATTTTCTGAACATATTATCTGTCGATTGAATCAATTTCCCATTTAAATAAATCTCTGAAAACGTATCCAATCCATTAAAAATCAATTCAATATTTTGATTTTCCAAATCTTTTGAGGAAATATTAAATGAAGTCTGATAATCCCAGTTTTCATTTTCAATCCATTGTACTTTTTTTTCATTTTCATCTTTATACGGATCGGGAATGATCTTGTTATCCATCAAATCCAGATGAACGGTTCCGGGAACAGAAGCAGTCAACCAATTATTCTCTTTAGCGTTTTTGAATTTCCATTTTTCAGAGGATAAATTACGCTCTGAAGTTTGTGCATTGGTAAAGATTTGTATGAAAAGGAAAGTAAAAAGTAAAATTTTGTTCATTATAATTTATTTACAATTCTATGAATTCCATCTTTAATAAGTGGTGTATTGAAGTTAATAAGAAGTCCAAGTTTTATGTCTGCTAATTTTAAATAAGTTAATAACTGGGCATTAAAAACAGGATGCATTTCCAGTACGGATTTTACTTCAATTATTACTTTGTCTTCGATAAGCAAATCAATTTTGTAAGCATTTTCAATATTCATTTCTTTATATTGTAAGGGCAGATAGATTTGCCGTTTTACATTGAATCCTGATTTTTTCAATTCATATGCTAAAGCTGATTCGTAGGTACTCTCTAATAAACCAACTCCAAGATTTTTGTGTACTTCGATTGCTGATCCTATTATTTTATAGGATAATTCATTTTCTATCATTTGATATTGTGTTTTTGCTTTTTACGCAAAGATTTAATTCTAGTAATTATTAAATTTAAGTGGGCAAAGAAGAATCAATTAAAAATTGATTTTATGAAGTTAAGGTTCTAGCCATTCAGCTTAATCAGCGACTTTGTCGCAATACTTTGCTCCCTTAAGTAAATATACAGTTGAATAAATCTTTGCGTTAAAATTCATTTTATTATTTATTCTTCAAAGCAATAATCTCTTCAGCATTCGCAAAAGCTCCGCCGTCCGTAATTGCGGAAGAATGAAAATATCCTGCTTTGGTAAATTCCCGTATTTCCTGAATATTGGACGAGCGAAGTCCGCCACCAACAAGAATTTCTATTCTGCCATTGGATAACGCTACTAATTTTCTAAGATTTTCCTTTCCCTCCGAAACATTGGGTTTCTGTCCGGAAGTAAGAATGATTGTAAAGCCGCATTCAATAACTTTTTCCAATGATTTTTCTAAATCTTTTGCGCGGTCAAAGGCACGGTGAAATGTACATGGATAAGGTTTTGCCAGTTCAACCAAAATTTTATTCTGTTCAATATTCACTTCATCATTTTCATCCAGAATTCCAAATACGAAACCGTCTACATTTAAAGATTTTAACTGAATCAGATCTGATTTCATCTGCTCAAATTCATCATCACTATATGTGAAATTCCCACCACGCGGACGAATCATTACAAAGATCGGAACATTGATTTTTTCTCTAAGTTTTTTTACGGTTTCAAAATCAGGTGTGGTTCCTCCTTCGCTTAATCCGTCGCATAATTCTATTCGGTCTGCACCATTTTCAAAAGCAATGATTGCCGATTCCGGATTGAAGCATGCTATTTCTATTTTTGACATTTTTTTAATTTAAGTTTTGGCTAAAGCCATGGATTTTTTATTTTGAAAAACGGGCTAAAGCCCGTTCCTAACTGTTTGATTACGAAAATCATTTATTTCAAAGCAAACCCGGGTTTTTCCAGACGGTTTCCTTTCTGGTCGTACACCGCAAAACTAAACCCATCCTGAATACAGTAGGAGCCATATTCCCCTTTTTTATTAAGGGCAATAAAACCCACTTGAATATCCTTCAGATTTTTATTTCTACGCTGTGTAATTTTTACTATTCTTTCAACCGCTTCTTTACAGGCCTGTTGCGGCGTTCTTCCCTGTCTCATCAATTCTACCACCAAATGCGTTCCTACGGTTCGGATCACTTCTTCGCCATGACCGGTTGCCGTTGCTGCACCTACCTCATTATCAACAAACAAACCTGCACCGATAATCGGAGAGTCTCCCACTCTTCCATGCATTTTGAAAGCCATTCCGCTCGTTGTACAGGCACCTGAAAGATTTCCGTTCGCATCCAGAGCGATCATTCCGATTGTATCATGATTTTCAATATTGACGATCGGTTGATATTTGCTGTCTTTCAGCCATTCTTTCCATTCTTTTTCGGATTCGGGAGTGAGAATATTTTCTTTTTTGAATCCCTGCGAAACGGCAAACTGCAAAGCTCCATCTCCAACCAGCATTACGTGAGGTGTTTTTTCCATCACAGCTCTTGCTACAGAAATCGGATTTTTAATATTTTCAAGACAGGCAACAGAACCGATGTTATAGTTTTCGTCCATAATACAGGCATCTAAAGTAACTCTTCCGTCTCTGTCGGGACGACCGCCATAACCGACACTTCTCTCTTCCGGATCATTTTCTACGAGGCGGACTCCTTTTTCCACCGCATCCAAAGCTCTTCCTCCTTTTCCGAGAATCGTCCAAGCTTCTTCATTGGCTTTTAAACCGAAATTCCATGTGGAAAGAACGATCGGTTTATTAATGACTGTATTGTTGTTTTCAGGTTGATTTTTAGCTAATAAGTCTAATGGATTTACCGCTAAAGCCAGTGAAGCGACGGCAGATTTTTTCAGAAACTTTCTTCTACTTTGCATACTCAGATTTATTTGGCTCCAAATTAAGGATTTTTCGCATGAAGATGAAATAAAAAAAGCGGTAGATTTTCTACCGCCCAAATGATTTTATTGAAAACTAATGAGGTAATTTTTCTCTGAAATATCCATATACCCAAGTTCCGAAAATGGCACTCAGCAAAATAATGATTACGGCAAAGGCTCCGGTTCCGATCTGTGCGAAAAGCGGTCCGGGACAGGCTCCTGTAATTGCCCAGCCAAATCCGAAGATCAGTCCCCCATAAATTTGGCCTTTATTAAATTTCTTTGGAGCAATAGAAATTTTTTCGCCATAAATGGTTTTGATATTAAATTTTTTAATGATCAATACGGAGATCATTCCCGTTAAAATAGCACTTCCGATAACGCCGTACATATGGAAAGACTGTAATCTGAACATTTCCTGAATTCTGAACCAGCTTATAATTTCTGCCTTTACAAAGATGATCCCGAATAATATTCCTACCATCATATATTTTAAATTGTGATACCATTTATGATGAAGCTGACTTTCGTTGGTACAAATGCTGTCCTGATGTCTTCTATCTTTTTCCTGTTTCATTTTTAAATTTTAAAGTGAAAGAATTATTGGCAGAATAACATTTGCCATTAGAAAACCTCCTGCCATAAAGCAGATTGTTGCCACCAAAGATGCCCACTGAAGATTGGAAAGCCCCATAATGGCGTGTCCGCTTGTACATCCTCCCGCATAACGCGTCCCGAAACCTACCAAAAAGCCACCAACCACCATCATAATAAATCCTCTTATGGTAAAAAGACTGGTAAAATTCATGAGTTGTGTCGGAACGAGATTGCTGTAATCTGTAATTCCGTAGGTTGCTAATTCTGTTTTGAGATTATGGTTAACGGTAATTTCTTGTGAATTCATTAAAAATTGGGCAGCAATCATTCCACCTAAAAAAATTCCGAAAACGAAGAATAAATTCCAGAGTTCTTTTTTCCAGTCGTATTTAAAGAAGCTGATATTAGCATGAATACAGGCTGCACAGATATGTCTAAGCGATGAACTGATCCCGAAAGATTTATTTCCAAGAATCAGTAAAGCAGGAACAGTAAGCCCGATTAACGGTCCTGCAACGTACCACGGCCAAGGTTCTTTTATAATTTCTAACATTAAGTATTTGTATTAAAACTGTTTTATATTCTGATTAATGATTTTAACGTGAGTTTGATGTAAAGATTGCAAATAAAATCGAGTTCAGCAGAAATTGATTATACATTTTGGATTTAAACGCCAAGAGCGCTAAGTTTTCTTTTCAAAATAACTCTATTGATTTTTAAGTTTGCAAAGGCGTTAACACTTATAGAAGACCACAAAGATTCTTATTCTGACTGATTTTGGACCTTCAAAAGTTTCTTGTCTCTTTCGTTGTAAAATCTATTTTAAAATTTTATTCTGGCAAACAAAATCACTTACTGGAATGTCTGTTTGAGAAATTGCGCTGAACCCGCCTCCAATTTCACTAAAATTACGGTAGCCTCTTGCCTGAAGAATACTTGCAGCCATCATGCTTCTGTACCCTCCTGCACAGTGCAGATAAAAATGTTCCGCCGGATCGATTGAACTGATCCATTCGTTGATGTATGCCAAAGGTTTGTTGAATGCTTCATCTACGTGTTCTGCATTGTATTCACTTTCTTTGCGGACATCAATAATTTTCGCTTCTTTTTCTTTAATTTCCTGTTCAAATTGCTGCGCTGAAATTCTGTTAACGGAATCGGTTTCTTTACCGCTGTTTTTCCATGCTTCAAAACTTCCTTTTAAAAATCCGAGAACGTTGTCAAATCCTACACGGCTTAATCGGGTCACGGTTTCTTCCTCTTCATTTTCGTTGGTAATGAGCAGAATCGGCTGTTTTACATCCACAATCAAAGCTCCGACCCAAGGTGCAAAATCGCCATTCAGTCCAATATTAATGGATTGCGGAACAAATCCTTTTGCGAAGTCTTCGTTATTTCGTACATCCAAAATCAAAGCACCTGAATGTTCTGCCATTTCTTCAAATTCGTCCGGAGAAAATTCCTGTAAACCTTT
This sequence comes from Chryseobacterium sp. VD8, assembly GCF_037149975.1. Lineage (NCBI taxonomy): Bacteria > Pseudomonadati > Bacteroidota > Flavobacteriia > Flavobacteriales > Weeksellaceae > Chryseobacterium > Chryseobacterium sp. VD8. Next base: position 8,838 of record NZ_JBBCQL010000064.1, read on the forward strand.
TGACAATACCTCATCGAAACTGTCATACCCTTTTTTGTTCATTGCCACATTCATTCCAAAATAAGCAGGAGGCGGAAGAAGTCCTTCTGTAACCGCTTTGATGAAGCTTTGTTTATCTTTCTGATTCAGTGCGTAATTGGTTTTCTTCTGATTTCCAAGTGAGTCTACCGTTTCTTTCTGCATATTTTTTCCGCATGCAGAACCTGCTCCGTGTGCCGGATAAACGGTAATATCGTCATTCAAAGGTAAAATTTTGCTGTAAAGACTTTCATAAAGTAAGCCTGCCAATTCTTCCTGCGTCATGTTTGCTGCTTTCTGCGCCAGATCGGGACGTCCAACATCACCTAAAAACAGAGTATCTCCGCTGAAAAGAGCCGTTTCTTTTCCATTTTCGTCAATCAGAAGAAAAGATGAGCTTTCCAATGTATGACCGGGTGTGTGAAGAACTTTTATGGTGATACTTCCTACTTGAAAGGTCTGATTATCTTCTGCAATAATGGCTTCAAATTCAGGTTTTGCTGTGGGACCGTACACAATCGGTGCATTCGTTTTTTTGCTTAGATCTAAATGTCCGCTTACAAAATCTGCGTGAAAGTGGGTTTCAAAAATGTATTTCAGCGTAACGTTATCATTTTTAAGACGCTCAATATAAGGTTGGGTTTCTCTTAGCGGGTCTATAATTGCCGCTTCACCATTAGAAACAATGTAATAAGCTCCCTGTGCAAGACATCCTGTATAAATCTGTTCTATTTTCATTTTTTATGATTTTAAATTTTACTTATTTTTTCTGATACAAATTTCTTGGTTTGGAATTTTCTGTACCGCTACTTTTGTTACAGAAGGATTTTTATTTTTTTGAACGCCAGTTTAAATAATGCTCAATAAAAGTTTTATGACTTTTTCTTAATTTCTAAATAAAATGAACTTTGCTATTCTTATAATTTAACATTAAGAATTTAAGCTAGTGAACTATTTGTAATTAAGGAATTAAGCAATCAATAAATTGATTTTTATTAAGTTTTTTTAAGCTAAAGAGACTTAATTCACAAAGCCGCTAAAGCTTATAAGAGATTGGATTTCATGGTATTTTAATTAAAATTAGCTTTAATCGAAATTTAGTATAAGTTTTGGCTAAAGCCTATTGTTTTCTTGATTATTAAAATGGGCTAAAGCCCATTCCTATTGATACTTTTGCACTATTTTACATCAAACTCACGTTAAAATACTTTGTCCCCAAAGATTTTTTAACTATTATACTTTTTTGAATATCATAATGATGCTAACGTTTATAAGAGATTGGATTTCATGGTATTTTGCTCTATAGATTTAAAACTTTGATGTTTTTTTTCTCCCGCATCTTTCGCAGTCCGACCTGAGTGGAGTTCTTTTATTTTTTACAAAACAAAAAGATTGGGAGCCCTTCCATAAACTCAGGATAAACTATAGGCGGAAACAGATGCCCCAATAAGAAAAAACTACAAAAAAAGTTCTTTGACGATGATGTAAATTCCCATCACGAGAATGAACCATCCGAATGCAGGTTTGAGTTTTTTTCCGTCGATTTTTTTGGATAACTGTGAACCGATGATGATTCCAACAATGGCAATTGATGAAATGGTGGCTAATAATTTCCAATCGATTTTCACAGTATTCATTGATGAGAAAAATCCGATGAGCGAATTAAGCGAAATAATTACCAATGAAGTTCCGATGGCTACTTTCATTGGAGTTTTAAGCAGATTAACGAGTGCGGGAATGATCATAAATCCACCTCCTGCTCCGACTAAACCTGTTAAAATTCCGACAACAGATCCTTCTCCTGCTGCCAAAAGGGTATTGTTTTTCTGTAAATCTGATGTTTTGGTAACACAATCTGTAGTTTTCTGAATCATTTTGTAGGAAGCCAAAATCATTAATCCTGCAAAAATTAAAAGCAACAGAATATCTTTGGTTACCACAAAGCTGCTGACGGTAACAACTTCATCGGGAATTAAGGGTACAATATAATTTCGCGTCAAGAAAATGGAAATAATGGACGGTATTCCGAAAACAAGGGCGGTTTTTAAATGTACCAGACCTTTTTTAAAATAGGAAACTGAACCGACCACACTGCTGATTCCGACAATAAAAAGGGAATATTCTGTTGCCAGAAAAGCGTCTAACCCGAAAAGGTAAACCAAAACAGGAACGGTAAGAATGCTTCCGCCACCACCGATTAAACCTAACGAAATTCCTATTAAAACAGAAGCGAGATATCCAAAAATTTCCATGTTTTCAACTTTATAATGCAAAATTGAAGATATCAGAAAAGGTGTACCGCTACTTTTGTTACAGAACGGTTTTTTAATGCTAAGTTTGCGAAAATTTTTACTTTAGTTGTTATGTTGAAAGAATCTTAAGATTTTTTTTGATCGCCAAGTTCGCTAAGATTTTTTTACTACTATCCTTTTTTAAGTTCGCAAAGCTACTTCGACAAGCTCAGCATAAACTATTCAATTAGATAAGATCGCAAAGAGTTTTGTCTAATCTTCTAAAATCGTAATTTTATTTCGTCCGAGCTGGAGTTTTTCGGAGTCTTCGAGTTGTTTCAGGAGTCGGGAAACGACGACTCTGGCTGTTCCAAGTTCATTGGCAAGCTGTTCGTGGGTAATTATGATGGTTTTGGAATTCAGGATTTCAGATTTTTTATGGAGAAGATTCAGCAGTCTTTCATCTACTTTTTTGAAAGCGATCGCATTGATGATATCCAAGAGTTCTTCAAAACGTTTGTGGTACAGCCTGAAAATATAATCGAGCCATTCCGGATATTCTTTAATAAACAATGAAACCTTGTCAACAGGCAGAAACAGGATTTCGGTATCTTCTTCTACTTCCGCTTTTACGATGCTTTTTTCGTTGTGCATTCCGCCCAGAAAAGACATAATGCAGCTTTCTCCGGCTTTGATGTAGTACAGAAGAATTTCCCTCCCGTCTTCTTCGGTACGGATCACCTTCATCATGCCTTTCATCACAATCGGAATAGAACGGATGGACGAATTTTCATCCAGAATAATATCGCCTTCCTGATAGGTTTTTGTAACTCCGTATCTGTAAAGCTTTTCAACGAGTTCCGGCGAAGAAGTAAATTCCGAAGAAAGCACTGAATCCTGCATAATAAAATTTATAAAGCTAATTTACGCCAATTTCGTCAACAAAAAGCCACGCTTTAGAATCTGCACCCGGATTTCCCGCAGGAATAATGCCTGCATTTTCTATTTTAACCTTAATATATTTTGAATTCTGACTTCCGACATTCACTTTAATTTTTCCTTGTGCTGAAAGAATTTCATCCTTTCCGATTTCTTTAATCAGTTTAAAATCTGTTCCGTTGTCTGACACAAAAATCTGGGCAGATTTTGCAAAATGAATCCAGCTTCCTTTGTTGTCTAAAGTATTAAAGTACACCTCTGAAAACTGAGTTTTTTGTCCGAAATCAATGGTTGCCACCACATCTTTTCCATTAAAACCGAGCCATGTTTTTCCCAATTGTTTTTGGTTTCCAGTAATTCCGTCGATTAAAGTAAAAGCTCCGCCGAAAGAATAATTTTCGCTCGGTTGTTCTTCCAAAGTGATTTTTTTACCTGTTGTTTTGGATATCGTGAAACTTTGGGAAGATGCAGCGCTTTTAAGCTGTCCATTTTCGAAATAGGCAGATTTAACCGTCATTGATTTTGAAATCTGAATAGGATTTTTATAGTTTTGAGAATTGGCAGAAGGATCTGTTCCATCCACTGTATATCGTATTCCATCAGGATTCTGAGAGGTTGAAAGTTCGTAAGCTACTCCATTTTCAGAAGAAATTACTTTCCCTGAAACATTGTAAATGCTTTTCGCATAATTCACCCCCATTTTATCCAGATTTCTGAATTCATTTATTACTCTTCCTTCGAATTCTTTGTAATTTTTAGGATCAGAAGTTCCCCATCCCACTTCCGAAAGCGCCAGTAATCTCGGAAAAATCATATACTGAACCTGCTTGAAATCGAGAATATACTCCGTCCACAGATTTGCCTGAACTCCTAAAATGTATTTTACCTGTTCTGCGTTCAGTTCTTCGGGAATCGGATTATAAGAATAGACTTTATCCAAAGGCGTAAATCCTCCGAAAGCGTTCGGCTCGGTTGCAGGATCTCCCTGATAATGATCGAAATAACAGTAAGAACCGGGCGTCATGACGGCAAAATGACCGGATTTTGCAGCTTCTACCCCGCCTTTAATTCCTGTCCAGCTCATAACTGCGGCATTCGGAGCCAGTCCGCCTTCCAGAATTTCGTCCCAGCCGATAATTTTTCTGCCTTTTGAGTTTACATATTTTTCAATTCTTTGGATAAAATAGCTTTGCAGACCATGTTCATCTTTCAGGTTATTTTTTCTGATTAATTCCTGACAATGAGGACATTCTTTCCATCTTGTTTTCGGACATTCGTCGCCTCCGATATGTATGTATTGTGAAGGAAAAAGTGCGATTACCTCATCTAAAACGTTTTCCAAAAATTTAAATGTTTCATCTTTCGGGCAGAAAACATCATCAAAAACGCCCCATTTTGTAGCCGGTTCGAAAGATCCTTTTGTACAGGCTAAATCAGGATAAGCGGACAATGCAGCTAAAGCGTGACCCGGCATTTCAATTTCGGGAACTATGGTAACATGTCTTTCCTGAGCGTATTTTACCACTTCTTTAATCTGTTCCTGTGTATAAAAATACGGTCCGTAAGGTTTTCCATCGAAGGTATTGTCAACATAGGCTCCGATCATGGATTCTTTACGTATAGAGCCGATCTGCGTTAATTTCGGATATTTTTTGATCTCAATTCTCCAACCCTGATCGTCGGTTAAATGCCAGTGAAAAGTATTGAGTTTGTACATGGCAAGATAATCGATGTATTGTTTTACTTCTTCAACGGTGAAAAAATGTCTGGAAACGTCCAAATGCATTCCTCTCCATTGGAATTTTGGGGAATCCTGGATTTCGAGAGCGGGAATTTTTCCGTCTTCTGAAGTTTTTATTAATTGTAAAAGAGTTTGAATGCCTTGAAAAAGACCTTCAGGGTTCTTTCCAACAACCATCATCATTTCGTTGCTGATATTTATAATGTAATTTGAATTAAGCTCTCGTTTATTATCAATTTTTAAATCTTTATTTAACAGTAGCGAAATAAAATTTGGCTTTGTTTTTTTTATGTTTTGAGATGAATTTTTTGGATAGATTTTTTTAAAATTATCCATAAAATATTTGTATTCATTCGATTTTTTGTCTCCCACGAAAAGTGTATTCCCGCTTACCTCGAAATTCCCTGTTTTTAATTCAACCTTTTGCGGATAGGGAATTAAATTTAATCTGGTTTGAGTAAAAAAAAGACTTGAAAAAAGCACAGAAAGTACCAGTAAAAAACGCTGCATTTTGTGAGTTTAAGATTAAGCGAATATACTTATTTTCTGAAAATTTTTAAACGTAATTTAACTTATTAAATAAGAAAACATCTAATCTTGCAAAAAAATAAATGATGAGAAAAACATTTTTACTGGTGGGCGGACTTTTATTTTCAATTTCCGCACAGGCACAGATTTTAGATGTTATAAAATCTACAGTGAAAGATCAGACAGGAATTGATCTTAACAATCCTAAAGTTCCGGTTCAAACCAGTGGAACCGCAACCACGCCAAAAACAACCACAACCACATCTCCAATCAATCTCGGAAGTCTTACTTCAACCCAGATTTCTTCTGGACTAAAGGAAGCTCTGAGTCTCGGTGTAAACGAAGGCGTGAAAAAATTAGGTGTAACGGATGGTTTCCTGAAAAATGAAGCGGTAAAAATCTTAATGCCGGAAAAACTGAGAAAAATTGACACTACTTTACGCTCTATCGGATTGGGAAGTCTTGCAGACCAAGGAGTGAAATTACTGAACAGAGCTGCGGAAGATGCTGTAGTTGAAGCAGCCCCGATCTTTACAAAAGCGATTACTTCAATGACGATCACGGATGCTAAAAATATTTTGCTGGGAAGTAATAATGCGGCGACCAATTATCTGCAAACGAAAACACAGGCTCAGCTTTTTTCCGCTTTTCAGTCAAAAGTGAAAGCTTCACTGGGAAAAGTGGGAGCCGATAAGGTCTGGAGCAATATTATTTCTAAATACAATACTTTTACCGGACAGGCTGTAACCACGGATCTTAATGAATATGTAACCACAGAAACCATTAACGGAGTTTTCAAAATGGTAGCAGAAAAAGAAAGTGGAATCCGAAATACTCCTGCCATGAGAACCACAAGTATTTTGCAGAAGGTTTTCGGAGCGCAGGACGGTAAATAATTTAAAATCTAATCCCTTCAAAATATCCGGTTTTGAAGGGATTAATTCATGATAATTTATTGATTTTCTGATTAATACCCAATATTAAAATAAAGCGGAAGTACTATCTGTAATTTAATATTGTTTCAATAAATACTTTAAAATATCTGTGGTAGTTACAATCCCTTTCAGTTCTCCATTTTCCACTACAGGAATAGAATGAAAGCTCTGTTCAGATAAAATTTCCACCACTTCTTTAATGGTCGTATTGGGTTCTACAATCATCGGGCTTTTCGTCATCACCTGCGAAATGCTGAAAATATCATATACTACGGCAGAAACGCCATCTGTTTCAACATCCTCTGCTTCCTCAACATCTGCATAGCTGATTTTCAATAAATCGGAATAACTTAATACTCCCAGCAGTTTTTTATCTTCCACAACAGGAATGTGTCTTATTTTGTGATTCTTAAATAATTTTTCGGCATCATACAGTGTATTCGAAACATTAAGAGTTATTAAGTCTTTCGTCATGATCTGAGATACAGGAATTCTTTGTTTCATAATATTCAAAATTTAAATTGTTTTTAAAGAAATCACTTACTAAACTCCATTTTGTATACTCAAAGTTAGCGAACAAACTGTTGTTTTTAGAATTCGGGAGTATGATAAAAGTTAGCTTCTTCAATAAAAAAAGTGAATATTGATTTTATGAATCACAATTGAAAAATCAATTCATATTTTAAATATATAAAATTTAAAATAAACAATTATTCATTAAAAATAAAATGATAAAAAGACTTAATATACCGTAAATTTAAAAACAAAATTTATATTTTTTAACAAAAATGATAAATATCAAAATGACAAATATCAGCGAAAATCATCACAAAAAAAGATGAATACCCTCCTAAATTTGATCGTGTTAAATAAATAAAATTTAGGAACATGAAAAAAATGTTATTAGCTGGTTCTATGATAATAATGGGGCTATGCAACGCACAGGAAAAGCAGGAAGGTCTAAAGGGAACTTGGTTTGCAACGGCACAATTTGGCTATCAAAGCACAAATGACGGTTCGGAAACCGGTAAATCGTCCAGTACTACAATTCTTCCTCTTGCCGGTTATTTTGTGGGACCTTCCGCTGCCATAGGAATTGCAGCAGGAAATATTGGTGTAAAATCTCAAAATCAGGTTGCGGATAATGTAACTTTAAAAACGAATCTTCTGGTAGTGGAACCTCTGGCAAGAAAATACTGGAATATACACGGAGGACTTTTCTTCTTCGGGCAACTTGCAGTTCCTATCATTTCAGGAAAAACGAAAATGACAGCAAACGGACAATCTGTACCGAATAGTGATATCAAGGTAAATCAGATAGGGCTGGCTGTTTCCGGAGGATTAGATTATGTTCTCACCAAACATTTTACGGTAGAATTTTCTTATAATCTGGCTAATCTTTCGTATACAACAATTAAAAACTATCCGGGAACAACAAAAGATATTAAAACAACAGATTTTTCTCTGGCTCATGTTGCCACTGTAGTACCGGATTATAATAAGGCGGTATTCGGACCTAACGGAAATGCCATCTCTACGCTGTCTTTCGGTTTTAAATTTTTATTTTAAAGAAATCTGAAGATACTTTACACGCTCATAGGTTTGAATGAAATAAATGATGCTTAACAAAAAAGCTGTTTCAGACAATTGAAACAGCTTTTGTTTTTTATCAGAACTGCATTTCCGGAATTTCTCCTTCAATAATCAGATCAGCTTCTGTAGATTGTATGATGTGCTCCACAGAAACTCCCGGAGCTCTTTCAACAAGTTTAAAACCTTGAGGCGTAACATCTAAAACCGCCAATTCGGTAACGACTCTTTTCACGCAGTTTACTCCGGTTAAAGGAAGGGTACATTTTTTTAGAATTTTACTTTCTCCGGCTTTGTTTACGTGCATCATCGCAACGATAATATTTTCAGCCGAAGCTACAAGATCCATTGCTCCGCCCATTCCTTTCACCATTTTTCCCGGAATTTTCCAGTTGGCAATATCTCCGTTTTCGGCAACTTCCATGGCTCCCAAAATGGTAAGATCTACTTTCTGCGCTCTGATCATCCCGAAACTGAACGCCGAATCGAAGAAGGAACCTCCGTCTAAGATGGTAATCGTCTGTTTTCCGGCATTGATAACATCCGCATCTTCTTCTCCCTCAAAAGGAAATGGTCCCATTCCCAAAACTCCGTTCTCACTCTGAAACTCCACCGAAAGATTGTCCGGAACGTAGTTGGCAACCAATGTTGGAATTCCGATTCCTAAATTTACGTAATATCCGTCTTTTACTTCTCTGGAAATTCTTTGTGCAATTTGTTCTTTAGTTAGCATAGCTTAATCTTATCCTGCCAAATTAGCCATTTTTTCAGAATTACAAAATAATTTTCTTTCTTATCACAGGATAAATTTTGAATCTCAAATTGTTGTAAATTTGTACGCTTTTAATTTAAACGATGAAAATTTTATTACATTACCTTAAACCTTATAAGTGGCTGATTATTATTTCGCTTTTTTTAGCTGCTGTAAATCAGGTATTTTCTTTATTTGCCCCCGCTATTACGGGGAATATATTAGATAAACTTGTTACCCATCCCAATTTTTTCGATAAAGAGAAAACTCTTCCCCGAAATATGGGGGAATATCTCTACGGAACTGATATCTATCATGGAGTTTTTTACTTTTTGGGACTGTTAATCGGTACTGCCATGATCAGCCGAATCGCAAAAGCTTTTCAGGATTATGTGGTGAATGTGATTATTCAGAAATTTGGGGCTAAAATTTTTACGGACGGTCTGAAGCATTCGATGAGACTTCCTTTTCAGGAATTTGAAGACCAGAGAAGTGGTGAAACACTTTCTATTTTAACGAAGGTTCGGGAAGATTCTGTAAAATTCATCAATAATTTCATCAACGTTTTTTTCGGAATTCTGGTGAGTATTATTTTCGTTTCTGTGTACGCAATTCGTCTGCACTGGTCGATTATGCCTGTTTATGTGGTGGGGATAGTGTTTATTGCGGTGGTAACGAATTTATTAAGTAAAAGAATAAAAACCATTCAGAAAAATATTGTTACCGAAACAACCAATCTTGCGGGAAGTACTACCGAAAGTCTCAGAAATATTGAGATCGTAAAAAGTTTAGGACTGACCAATCAGGAAGTTGAACGTCTGAACAACAATACCTACAAAATTCTGAATCTGGAACTGAGAAAGGTTAAAAGCATCCGTTCTTTAAGCTTTGTACAGGGAACTCTGGTTAATTTTTTACAGCAGACGATTACTTTCACTTTATTGTTATTGATTTTTAAAAATATTGTAACTCCGGGACAGTATTTATCGTTAATGTTTTACGGGTTCTTTATTTTCGGCCCGATGCAGGAAATCGGAAATATCATCATTTCTTACCGTGAAGCTCAGGCTTCGCTGAATAATTTCGACCGTGTGATGAAGAAAGAAGTGGAACCGAAACCTTTAACACCAAAGAAAATCGGAGCTATTGAGGAGCTTGAATTTGAAAAAGTTTCGTTTCAGCATCAGACTGCACATTATAAGGCTTTAAACTCTATTTCATTTAACGTAAAAAACGGAGAGACCATTGCTTTTGTAGGACCAAGTGGTTCGGGAAAAAGTACTCTGGTAAAGCTTTTGGTGGGATTGTACAGACCGCAGGAAGGATCTATTTTATATAACAATATCAACGGGAAAGAATTTGATTTTGATGAACTGAGAAATCAGATCGGATTTGTAACGCAGGACACTCAGCTTTTTGCTGGAACTATTAAAGAAAATCTTTTGTTTGTAAATCCGTCCGCAACGGAAGAAGATTTGCAGCTGGCTTTAAAAAAATCAAGCTGTACCGCTCTTTTGGAACGTGCTGAAAACGGAATTAATACTGTAATTGGTGAAGGCGGACTAAAACTAAGCGGTGGTGAAAAGCAGAGAATTGCCATTGCAAGAGCGTTACTGAGAAAACCTCATTTGCTGATCTTTGATGAAGCTACTTCTGCACTGGACAGTATTACCGAAGAGGAAATTACCACAACCATTAAAGAAATTTCTAAAGAAAAGGAACAGATTACCGTTCTTATTGCACACCGTTTAAGCACAATTATGCATGCCGACAGAATTTACGTTCTGGAACGCGGACAAATTGTAGAAACCGGCTCTCATCTTAATCTTATTGAAGAAAAAGGTTTGTATTATGCCATGTGGAGACAGCAAATTGGGGAAAGAAAAACTTTGGTGTAGATGAGATGGAAGTTGATATGATTGGGAGATTCTTCACTTTGTTCAGAATGACAATTAGGCTTTTATAACTAAAATAAATTACCCCGAATGTTGATTTCGGGGTATTATTTTTAAGAAGAAATTTAAAATCAATCTCTTTTTCTTACGGTTCTCTGCTCAATTCTTTTTTCGAATTTTTCACCCTGAAAAATTCTCTGGATCATGATTCCCGGAATATGAATCTGGTTGGGATCCAAATCTCCCGGTTCTACCAATTCTTCTACTTCTGCAATGGTAATTTTTCCTGCTCCCGCCATCGGATGATTGAAGTTTCTTGCCGATCCTTTGAAGATAAGGTTTCCGGCGTGATCTCCTTTCCATGCTTTTACAATTGAGAAGTCCGCTTCATAAGCATATTCCAGAATGTGGGGTTTCCCTTTGAAATCTTTTACTTCTTTTCCTTCCGCTACTTCCGTCCCGAAACCTGCCGGTGTGTAAAAAGCGGGAATTCCAGCCTGTGCCGCTCTGCATTTTTCTGCCAAAGTTCCCTGTGGAGTAAGTTCTACTTCCAATTCTCCTGAAAGCATCTGCCTTTCGAATTCTGCGTTTTCTCCCACATAAGAGGAAATCATTTTTTTGATCTGTCTTTTGTGAAGCAGCAATCCCAAACCGAAATCGTCTACTCCGGCGTTGTTTGAAATACAGGTTAAGTCTTTTACATCACTCTCTACCAAAGCATTAATTGAGTTTTCAGGAATTCCGCAAAGTCCGAATCCTCCTAACATTAATGTCATTCCGTCTTTAATGCCTTCGATGGCTTCCTTTGCATTTTTTACTCTTTTATCTATCATGAAATATTAGATTTTTCTGTTGGCTAAATTTAATAATTTTTCTCATATATCCGTTGTTCAGGATTTTTAGATTTTTTTTCGTGGTCTGAATTTTGGTACGTCTTACACAATCACCTCACAAATATTTATTTATGGAAACAAAAAATATTTCAAGAATTGCTCTGGGAGTTTTTCTGATTAC
>NZ_JBBCQL010000065.1:0-20398 GCF_037149975.1 Chryseobacterium sp. VD8
TGGGTCTTCTCATTGAAAATTCCGAAGAAGGAATTTATGATGGAATGAAAAAAGCCTTAACCCAGACTGAATTTTTCGAACAATACTCCGAAAAACTTAAGAACTATGAAATGCCTTTCAATCTGGAAAATTCTGTAAGCAAAATTGTTTCTATTCTGGATGAATTGTAACTGATTAAAATTTAAACCTGTAGAATTATTACATTTGTGGTATGGCAGAAAACTATTCCATTCTTCAGAAAGATTTTTACCGGGAAAGCGGAAAATGGCTTTCTCCATTTCAGATCTGGACAAAATGCATCAATCCGAACCTTCATTTTATTTATGTTTTAAGAAAGTCTCAGCAATATCTAAAAACACCGTTGCTGAATATTTTCTGGAAATTGGCTTTAAGGCATTATCAGATTAAGTACGGCTTCCAGATCTATGCCGAAACAGAAATCGGAGAAGGATTCTATCTGGGACACTGGGGAAGTCTTGTCATTAATCCCAATTCTAAAATCGGAAAAAACTGCAATATTGCACAAGGCGTAACCATCGGACAGCAGAATCGCGGAAAAAATCAGGGATTTCCCGTCATCGGAGATGAAGTATGGATCGGAACCAATGCCGTTATTGTAGGAGGAATCTCCATCGGAAACAACGTTCTTATTGCACCAAACTCTTATGTAAATTTTGATGTCCCTTCAAATTCTGTCGTGATGGGCAATCCGGGAAAAATATATGAGTCTGAAAACGCGACAGAAGGTTACATTAACAATAAGGTCTAAAAATTAAAATATTTTATATTATTCCATCAAATTGTTTGTAATTTTATCCGGATTTTCCAAATTAATATAAGAAAACAAGATATATTGATACTTTATATGATTTTAAACAGATCTGAATATTAAACTTTGTTAAAAATAGTCTGTATTTAGCCAAAAATTATATTTTTGTACCATTATCGATTTAGTCTATTAATTTTGAAAATAATTTAAACTAAATAAATAATTAACCCTTTAAAGAGCTCCTCATGTCACAGTCGTATAAAGCTATTTTTGAAAATAACAGAAAATGGGTAGAGTCTAAAGTTGCGGAAAATCCTGAATTTTTCCATGATCTTGCCAAAACCCAGCATCCTGATTATCTTTACATCGGATGTTCAGACAGCCGCGCGACTGCAGAAGAACTGATGGGAGCCAAACCGGGGGAAGTTTTTGTTCACAGAAACATTGCCAATGTGGTGAATACTTTAGACATGAGTTCTACAGCGGTTATTCAGTATGCCGTGGAACATCTCAAAGTAAAAGACATCATTGTTTGCGGACATTACAACTGCGGGGGTGTAAAAGCAGCGATGACTTCTCAGGACTTAGGATTGCTCAATCCGTGGTTAAGAACTATCCGTGATGTGTACAGATTACATCAGGCTGAATTGGATTCTATCACAGACGAAGACAAACGCTATGACAGACTTGTTGAACTGAATGTGCAGGAACAGTGCATTAACGTTATCAAAATGGCGTGTGTACAGGAAAGATATATTTTAGAAGAATATCCCGTAGTTCACGGCTGGGTTTTCGACCTTCGAACCGGAAAGATCATCGATCTGGAAATTGACTTTGAAAAAATATTAAAGGACATTCAGAAAATTTATAACCTTACAAGTTCAGACTGGGTGATGAGCAGAAAGACCAAATAATTTTTATATAAAGAATGTAAAATGAAACTCTGGAGTATTATTACATTATTGTTTTTTCTCAACTTTACGGCTCTACCGGGTATTGCCGCAGTTTTTGGTTGGGATCTTACAAGAACCAATGTAATAATCAATGAAGAAGAGCCGCATTCCCATTTCTCAGCTTTTACTGTTTACGAAAAAACACTTCCTAAAACTTTGGATGTATTTGATTATCTGAAGTTTTATGAACCTTCACTGGAAGACAGATCGTTTGTACTCATAGACGATTCTTTTCATCTGTCTCCATTGCTTACCATATTTTCTCCGCCTCCGGAAGCATAATTTTTACCGTTAGATTTTTTTGATAGCTATTCTTTGTCATGACATTGATATTGAATAAACACGTGCATTAAAAATTACATTTTCCAACTTTATAATGGGTCTGTTTACAAAAAAAACAGATCACTATTCACAGCATTTTTACATGAAAAAAACATCATTAATCGGAGGAATTAAGGAGAATTTCCCTTCAGGACTCGTGGTATTTTTAGTAGCGCTTCCTTTATGTTTAGGAATCGCATTGGCATCGGGAGCACCGCCTCTATCCGGAATTATTGCCGGAATTGTCGGAGGACTGGTTGTAGGTTCCATCAGTAATTCGAATATATCTGTTTCCGGTCCTGCAGCGGGATTAACGGCTATTGTTTTAACCGCTATTACAGATTTGGGCGCATTTGAGCTTTTTCTCTGTGCCGGAATCATCGCAGGAGTACTGCAGTTGATTTTAGGATTTATAAGAGCCGGAAGTATTTCCAATTACTTTCCTAATAACGTGATTGAAGGAATGCTTGCCGCAATCGGGATCATCATTATTCTAAAACAGATTCCTCACGCTTTGGGATTTGATAAGGATTATGAAGGACATGAATCTATATTCGATAATGGCCTCAATTTCGGATATTTTACAGAATTATTCGGAGCGGTTCAGCCGGGCGCCATTATCATTACTTTAATTTCGGTAGCAATCCTGATTATCTGGGACAAAATTCCGGCTCTTAAAAGGATCAAAATGCTTCCGGGAGCTTTGGTTGCCGTTGTAACAGGAATTATTCTGAATCAGGTCTTTAAAATGACGGGAAGTTCACTGGAAATACAGACTCAGCATTTGGTCTCTTTGCCCGTTCCGCAGTCTTTTGATGATTTTAAAAATCTTGTGACTATGCCGGATTTTAACGGATTTACCAATCCCAAAGTATGGATTGCAGGAGCAACGATTGCCATTGTAGCTTCTATTGAAACACTGCTTTGTATTGAAGCTTCCGACAGGCTGGATCTACAGAGAAGAATTACCGATACCAATCTGGAACTAAAAGCTCAGGGAATCGGAAATTTAATCAGTTCATTCATTGGAGGGCTTCCTATGACTTCTGTAGTAGTGAGAAGTTCTGCTAATGCCAATTCGGGGGCGACTTCAAAAGCATCAACCATTATTCACGGAGTACTGTTGCTGATCTGCGTTTTATCGATTCCTGTGGTATTGAATTTAATTCCACTGGCAACTTTGGCAGCAGTGTTAATTATGGTAGGTTACAAACTGGCAAAACCCGCAACATTTAAACATTTCTGGCATTTAGGGAAATTCCAGTTTATTCCTTTTATTGCAACTGTGGTAGCTGTTGTCGCAACCGACTTATTGAAAGGCGTTGGAATAGGTCTTGCTATTTCAGTATTTTATATTCTTCAGGGAAATATGAAAAGAGCTTATTATTTAAGCCGTGAAAAACTGGATGATGCTGATGAAATAAAAATGAAGCTTGCGGAAGAAGTTTCTTTCCTGAATAAAGCGGCTATCAAAAAAACATTGAAAAACATTCAACCAAATTCTAAAGTAATTATTGATGCAAGGGAAACATCCTATATTGCCACTGATGTTCTGGAAATGATTCAGGATTTTGCCAATATCCGCGCAAAGGAAGAAGACATTACCGTGGAACTGCTAGGATTTAAAACATCATACAGGGATTACGAAAGAGACGAAGAGTCTCACATTTTAATTACACATAAAAGAGCGATGTAAGCTCGAAAACAATAAATTTTATACCTTTAAAAAATTCAATTTAATAAAAATTATATGAAAGCACATACATACGAAACGCAGTCGACTATTACTCCTGAAAAAGCATTAAACTTTTTAAAGGAAGGAAACCAGAGATTTGTAAATAACTTAAAGGCTAACAGAGATCTTTTGGAGCAGGTGAACGCAACCCGGGAAGGACAATGGCCATTTGCAGTGGTGTTAAGCTGTATCGACAGCCGTACTTCTGCAGAGCTTATCTTCGATCAGGGATTAGGAGATATTTTCAGCATCAGAATTGCGGGAAATTTTGTTAATCAGGACATTTTAGGATCTATGGAATTCGGTTGTAATGTTGCAGGTTCTAAGCTTGTCGTGGTATTGGGACACACGAAATGCGGCGCTTTAAAAGGAGGTCTTGATGCGGCAAAAATCGAAGGATTGGGAATGGATAATCTTAACCACCTGATCAATCATTTCAACCCGATTATCAACGATATTATCGAGGAAGGAGAAGAGCGTTCTTCTGCTAATGCAGATCTTCTGGAAAGACTGAACCAGCATAACGTAATTAATGCGATTGATGATATCCGTAAGCAGAGTTCCACCCTTAGAAAACTTGAGGAAGAAGGAAAAATTAAGATCGTAGGAGCTAATTACGATGTGGAAACCGGGGTTGTAACCTGGTTAGCATAAGAAATGTTATAGTTAGATAAACTGATTGGAAATTCTTGTAAAGTACAATCGCAAAGACCATCGAATCCGGTGGTCTTTTGTTTTCTATTCAAAAAGATAATTTTTAAAAATATTCAAAGAAAATAGTCTGTAAAATCTTACTTTTGATTTTTAATTTCCTCTTCATGAAAATACTGTTGAATATATTTGGGATAACATTCTTTTTGTTCCTTAATACGGCTTTAAATGCTCAAAAAACGGTTTCCGATACTTTAGCTTACGCAAAAAAGTTTGAAACCAATAAACAAAAATATATTGGAAAGCCTTTTTCTTTATTGCTGAAAGACATGACACAGCTTCAGTTTAAAAAAGCAAAATCCGACATTAAAGAAGATCAGGAAAATACTCTTCCGAGTACGATTTTCAGGTTTTCGGATAAAGAAGTAAATTCCCCGAATGAAGTCAGCTTTATTATCAAATGGAAAACCGACAATCTTCCTGTAACACCAATAGAATTTTTCGAACAGGAACACAGTTACCGCTTTACAATTAATGAAAGAAATTTCTTTGAAAAGAAAATTATAAAAGATATTGTCGTTTACAAATAGTAAAAACCTCCGGAAATGGAGGTTTTGTTTTATCGTATAGAGAAATTTATTTTCCGTTAAAAGCAGACATTGTATTATTGATTCCTGCAAATACAAATGACAGACAGGCTTTAGAAAATTTCTCAATTCTTTCCTGAAGCTTTTCGTTTTCTTCTTCATTCCACGTTCCCAAAACATAATCTACCTGTCTTCCTTCCGAAAAATCTGCCGAAATGCCGAAACGCAGACGCGCATAATTCTGGGTCTGTAGTACTTCGTTGATGTTTTTCAGTCCGTTGTGTCCTGCATCCGAACCTTTACCTTTCATTCTTAAAGTCCCGAAAGGCAAAGCCAGATCGTCTGTCACAATGAGGACATTTTCCAAAGGAATATTTTCTTTCTGCATCCAGTAGCGGACTGCATTTCCGGAAAGATTCATATAAGTATCTGGTTTTAAAACCAAAACTCTTCTTCCTTTGTACTTTCCGTCTGCCATCCATCCGAAATTGGTGGTATTGAAAGAAACCTCCATGGTTTCCGCTAGTTTGTCTGCAACTTTAAATCCTATATTGTGACGTGTATTTTCGTATTCCGCACCTTTATTTCCAAGGCCGACTATTAAATATTTCATGAAGAAATTTTTTGCAAAATTAAGGGATTTCAAATAAAAAAACCCAACCTTCATGAAGATTGAGTTTTTATTATTTTTAAAAACAAATTTTTACAATGGCTTGTAGATGTAATTTACACCATATCCTTTTTGCATATAGGTTTGTGCATCGTAATTGTAATTTGTTGAGAATACTTTCGGAGTAGGAACCGGCGTCATTAAATCCGTAACAGAATATCTCTGTGGGCTGTTTGGTGACAAAATCCAGCTTCTTACATCATTAGCATCTGTTGAGAGTAATCTTGAAATTTTGTAAGCTGCAGGAATTAAAGTAAACGGATTGATTTTAGTATCGTAGTTTGTAAACTCATACCCCAACTTTGTGGTTGCCGCTCCCATCGTTCCTGTAGAACCCATTGGACCGTAGTTTCTTGTTACTTTAGAAACGTTATCCCCTGTATATTCATACTTAGTTTTTGAATAAGAAGTGTATACAAACGGAGTTCCTGAAGCTTCAGGTCCGTTTCTCATAATGATAGAATCCAGCTTAGCCGTTGCAGCTGCATATTTTAAAGTGTAAAGAGACTTTGTCTTTTTGTACAGAGTCTGTGGTCCCGGTGCTGTAGGAGTATATGGAGATGTAGTACTTCTCTTGAAGAAAGATCTGTTTTCTGAGATGGTTTCTATTCTTCCTGTACTTCCATAAGTAAACTGCTGTGTAAAGGTTACACTGTCTTTATCTAATTTTCCGTTTCCGTTAAGGTCTAAAAATCCTTTGAAATCGATTCGGCTTACTTTATCTCCGCTCCAAGCTATGTCCGCAGTAGAATTCATACTGTCCGTAACTACTTTAGACAATTGCAGACCGTTATAATAATAAGTCGCTAAAGTGTCTGAGTCTGTGATTTCTCTGTATAAAGCTCTCGGACCGTTCAGTCCTGTATTGTTATTAATATCCACCAGAGGATTTCCGTCTTCATCCAATAAATCTTTACAAGAATGAATTGTAGAAATACCTACCAATAGTAAAACAAAATAAAAAAGTCGTTTCATTCCAATAGGGGATTATTTATTTTTCCACAAATATAATTTTTTTTTGAATAAAAATCATGTTTTTATTCATATTATCACAAAACTATTAAAAGATAATTATAACTTATAACGGTTTATAGATATATTTAATTGTCTGGCTCTGATCTGAAACCGGATAATTCTGTGAATCATACAGATATCCTTTAGGATAGGAAATGGCAGCTCCTGCAGGATTTTGTATGGTAACTTTCCCTACATTATTGGAAGACAGCAGATAAGAGTTCATCTGCGTCATGGTGGAAGACACCATTAAATATTCTTTTGGCAGGGTGGTATATGGATTTATTTTAGCATCATAATTCTCATACAGATAAGAAGTTGTAGAGGCTGTTGAGGCAGTAGGAGTTCCGCCGCTCATCAGCATGGTAGTGTAATCTGCTTTTACGATATTGTTTGTCGAAAAAGTAAATTTAAGCTCTGTATAATGGGTATAGGATGTACTTCCTGCCATTTTTTTCTTCTCAACAATTCTGTAAAGTGCTCCATTAGCATCATAATATACTGTAAAATCGCTGTGATTAGCAAGTCCCATAATAGTCTGATCCATTGTAAATGCCGACAATTTTCCGCTTGTATACGTAAGTGCGTAGGTATTATCTGTAACGTGCGGAGTTACATTATCCTGAATTTTTATCTGAGAAATTGTAGTTCCCGAATACGTTACTGTAGAAGTAAGCGTATTGCTGGACGCAGCATCTCTTACGAAAACCTGAGAGAGCGCTCCTCCGTTAGTAACATACTCTTCCAGATCTTTTGTTCCGTTGTTTACTTTAGATAAAATTCGGGGACCTGTAATAGTGCTGCCGGAAGTAGTATTTTTATTCTGGTTGGGCGGATCTTCCGTTGTATTATCACAAGAAACCACAAAAACAAGGGCAATTGCGGCAAAAGTTGAAAGGATGTAATTTTTGGTCATATTATTAATTTTTAATGCCGTCAAATATAATTTATTTTCTCCTATCAAAGCCTTAAAATCATCAAAAAAATATGACTTAAAATAAAAAAAATCTAAAAACTTTCGCTTTTAGATTTTAATTTATGAATAATAAACAGTTTTTAATAAGGCTGTAAAACAGATGTTGTTAAAACTGACTGAGACATATCTGAATTCAGAAAGTTTGTATTTACGGCTGTACCTATTCCCAGAGTTCCGCTGTTTAAGTTTCTTTTTGTACAGGCAACCTTTACCGCATAATTGTTTTTTGGAGTAACGTTGGTAAGAGTTGCATTCATATTATAAATTTTATAAGAACCATCTGTCCCGATTAAAACATCGGTTCTTACTGCTTTTAAAAGATCATCAACAAAAATTCCGCAGGCGAATCCCGAAGAAGAATTCGAATTATTGGTTTTCTGCGCTGTCGTCTGAAAAGTAAAAACTACTTTATTGGTTGGATTGGTTACCGAATAAGTGTCCTGAGTTCCCGTAAGTACCACCCAGTTAGAATTAATTGCTGAATTTTCCGTGTACGGAGAAGTAGAACCATTAGCGCCGCTAAAAGTAGCTCCTGTCTGATCTGAAACTGTATTCATGGAAAATAAAGCCATACTCCCCTGTCCATCTGCAATTTTTATGCTCTTCCAGTCATTTACGCCAAGCTCAGAATTATTATGGAAAATACTTCCTGCTGTTCCGGCGGAACCTTTAATTGTGTTTGTACCTCCCATTCTCAACTCCCTGTTAACATTGAGGTCACCATTTATATCAAGCGTACCTACAGGAGTTGTGGTCTTTATACCGACTTGAGCATAATATCCTATTGAGAATGCAGAAAATATTACTAAAGCTATTTTTTTCATGATTTAGTTTAAAATTGAATTAAATACTTGTGGTATTTCATAAACATCTACCTTAAGCGAAGACTGGGTAATAAAGCTGTCGATATTGGAAGCGACATTAATTCCAATACCTAAATTTGCCGAAGTGTTATAAGATTTTAATCTGGAGCACGCCACACTTACCGTATGCTGTCCTTTTGAAAGATTTTGTACCATCCCGATCTGGTTATGCGTAATAAATGTATTGGTAGCGCTACTTGCCTTCAGATTTCTCTGTCTGAGATTAACCAGTTTATCGTCTACAAAAATTCCGCACGCATAATCTATGGAAATATCCGGAGAAGTATTTGCCGGAAAATCTGCCTGCACTACCGTTTCAAACTGAAAATACGTCTTGCTTTCTGTACTATATACAAGAAATGGCTGCGATAAAGACGTTATTTTCTTAAACTGATTCAGACTGCTGTAATTTGTATCCTTCACAAGAGTGGTAGATCTGCTGGCACCATTGGTAGATTCTTCCGTACTGGAAAACATAACCCCTGTCTTATCTGAAAATGAATTATTAAAAATCAAATAAAATTTATTAGGTTCGTATTCCGGAATACGAAGTGATTTCCAGATAGGAGGATTTCCTGCTCCCTGAGAAACAAGTATCTGATCGTTATTTCCCTGAGAAATGCTGTTATCTGTAGGATTAAAAACAGACAATTTATCTCTGAAATTAACATCACCGTTTACATCAAGTGTAGATTTGGGAGTGGGAGTTTTAATACCAATTTGTGCAGAAGAAAGAATTCCTGCAGAAATACAGAAAGTTAAAAATATTTTTTTCATTGGTGGGTTTAGTTACTTTTATAGGTTACATATTCAATAATATCCACTTTGAGATCAGACTCAAGAGTGAATGCATTGGAAATTGTATTGGTATTGGATATATTCCTTCCGATCGTGAACTGGGAATCTATATTGGAAGATTCAATCTTTCTGCACGCAACCTCAATTTTCTGAGTACCTACGGGAACGTTCTGCTCCGTATAGTTCAGTGTAAAAATATAATCCTGGAAACCTCCTTTCTCAGTATTGTTGTTGGAAGTAACTTTATCAGGACGTACTGCAACCAGCTTATTGTTTCGGAATATACCACAGGCAAAAGTAACACTTTGGGAAGTCGTAGCAACAGGCGCTTTCAGTTCGACTCCTGTCTGGAACTGATAGGTAAGCCTGTTTCTTCCGTTTTTAATGGTAAAATTATTTTCCAGACCCGCAATTTTCACCCAGATACCGTTGGTAACATCAGCAATGTCGTTTCCTACAGAATTCTTATAAATTCCGTCTGCAGCGACTCCGTTAGATAACGTACTGATACCCACCTGATCGGAAGATAAATACGAGTTAATGAGCTTATACTGACCTTCTTCCATAAAGGAAACATTGATCGATCTCCAGCTTGGTGTAAGACCTTCGCCCTGAGAAACAAGGACCTGTCCGTTCAAACCGGGATTACCCAGCGTTGTTGTAGTACCTCCAACTCTCAATTCTTTTCTTAAGGTGGTTTTCCCGTTTACATCGAGAACAGAATTGGGAGTACTGGTACCAATTCCCACCTGAGCGTAAGCCTGAACAGAAAATAATAATCCGGCTACACAGCTATTTATAGTCTTTTTCATAATAAGGGACTGCAAAGATAAATAAAAAAACACACAAAAAGTAGAGTAGAAATACGTAAAACGATAGAAATTAACTAATTACAGCATAGCTGAAAACAGACCGAAATTAGAATTATTACTACTAACAACTGTTAGGACGAAAGCGAAAATTCAAAAATTCTCACTTTAATGTCTCTGAACGAGGAATTAGATTTGAAATCACGTTAAGATAAACAGCACATAAACAAAACTGTATTTTATTCATATACAATAATTTATAAAATACACACAGATTCATATAAGCTCGACAATTTATCCATAAATAGTGACAAATTATAGTATTTAAACGTTTTAAAACCTAAAATAAATTCGATTTTCTGATCCAAATTTTTCGATAATGGTTCAGAACAAAAACACGATAAAAATCATGTTTCTGAGAAGATTTTTATTTCAATTTGTCTCAATATTAAGAATTATTAATATTAGTGATGTAAAAATCTGTATTACAGATACCTTTCCGGAATATTAAAATAAAATGCCGCATCGCAAATAACAACACGGCAGTAGATAAAACAGTATTCTGCTCAATTAAGCTTCACTCTTCAGAATTGTTTTCAAAAGATCATTCACCTCATCCACATTCCCTACTCTGTCTTTCCTCATCATCAGCTGATTTCCTTCCTTTCCTGTCTTCTCTTTCAACTGTGCTTCCTTCGGATTTTTTGTTAAATAATTAATGATAGTCCTGAATTTATTCGTCTGGTAGAATTTATCCTGAGGATTTCCCGGAAAATATCCTAAAAACACACCGTTTTTCATAACAATCTTTTCAAAACCAATGTCTGAAGCGAGCCATTTTAAACTTACACTTTTCAATAGATTTACCGCTTCTTTCGGAAGTTCTCCAAAACGGTCAATGAGTTCAGATTCAAATTTCGCCAGATTGGCTTCATTATCTATTTCCGCAAGTTTCTGATAAAGCAGTAATCTTTCTTCCGTATTTGAAATATACCAGTCCGGAAGCATCAGTTCAAGATCCGTATCAATATTAACGTCTTTTGTGGTTTTAAATAATTTATTCCTTTCTTCTTCGTTTTCGAAAAGATTTTCAAATTCCTGATCGTCTTTCAGCTCTTCTAAAGCTTCCTGCATCAGCTTCTGGTAAGTTTCAAACCCCATTTCGTTGATAAATCCGCTCTGTTCCGCTCCCAGTAAATCTCCGGCTCCACGAATTTCAAGATCCTTCATCGCAATCTGGAATCCGCTTCCGAGATCCGAAAACTGTTCAATAGCTTCCAGACGTTTTCTGGCATCGGAAGTCATCATATCATAAGGCGGCGTAATAAGATAACAGAACGCTTTTCTGTTGCTTCGCCCGACACGACCTCTCATCTGGTGAAGATCTGCCATCCCGAAACGCTGCGCATCATTAATAAATATGGTATTCGCATTCGGAACATCTACTCCACTTTCCACAATGGTTGTAGAAACCAGTACATCATATTTTCCTTCCATGAAATCCAGAACGTTTTTCTCCAGTTGTTTTCCTTCCATTTGCCCGTGTCCTGTAATCACTCTTGCATCAGGAACCAGTCTCTGGATCAGCCCTGCAATATCTTTCAGGTTTTCAATCCTGTTGTTGATGAAATAAACCTGTCCGTCACGCTGAAGCTCATAGGAAACTGCATCTCTAAGAATTTCTTCATTAAAGCCAATTAATTGCGTTTCCACTGGCTGTCTGTTTGGCGGAGGGGTTTTAATTACGGATAAATCTCTCGCTGCCATCAAAGAAAACTGTAATGTTCTCGGAATTGGTGTTGCCGTTAATGTTAAAGTATCAACATCTGCTTTTAAAGTTTTCAGCTTATCTTTTACAGAAACTCCGAATTTATGTTCTTCATCAATAATCAGCAATCCCAAATCTTTAAACTTTACAGAGCTGCTTGCCAACTGATGTGTTCCTATAATAATGTCTATTTTTCCTTCTTTTAAAGCCGCAAGAGTTTCAGATTTCTGTTTTGCCGTTCTGAAACGGTTTACATACGCTACATTCACCGGAAAATCTTTCAATCGTTCCTTAAAACTTCTGTAATGCTGAAACGCCAGAATTGTGGTAGGAACCAAAACAGCAACCTGCTTTCCGTCTGTCGCCGCTTTGAATGCGGCACGAATCGCAACTTCCGTTTTACCGAAACCTACGTCTCCACAAACCAGACGATCCATCACCGTATCCGCTTCCATATCTTTCTTCACATCAATAGTGGCTTTTTCCTGATCCGGAGTATCTTCGTAAAGGAAACTTGCTTCCAGCTCATTCTGAAGATAAGAATCCGGAGTGTAGGCAAAACCTTTCGCAGATTTTCGTTGAGCGTATAATTTTATTAAATCAAAAGCCAGTTGTTTTACCCTTGCTTTTGTTTTCTGTTTTAAAGATTTCCATGTTGGCGATCCGAGTTTACTCAATACAATTTCTCTTCCTTCCGGACCGTTGTATTTTGAAATTTTATGAAGAGAATGAATGCTTACATATAATAAGTCTCCGTTTTTATACGTGAGTTTAAAACATTCCTGAATTTTCCCGTCATTATTCACCTTTACCAATCCCATGAACTTTCCAATTCCGTGATCGATATGGGCAATATAATCTCCTATTTTCAAAGACATTAAATCCTTCAATGTCAACTGCTCAGATTTGGCAAAGGTATTTTTCGCCTTGTATCTTTGGTAACGGTCGAAAATCTGGTGATCGGTGTAGACCAGAATTTTATGATCATTATCCACAAAACCTTCATGAAGTTCAGATTTAAAACTTTTAAAAGGAAGCTTGTGTTCCAGCTCTTCAAAAATCAATTCCAGTCTTTCTCTCTGCTTTTCTGTGGAAAAAGAAATCCATGTATCGAAGCCTTCATTCTGTTTGCCTTCAATATCATCAATCAGCAGTTCGAAATTTTTATTGAAAGCAGGTTGTGAAGTCTGGTCTATCTTCATTTCCGATAATTCAATCAGTCCTTCAATAGAAACACTTCCGAAATCAACCGTTTTAAATTTTTTATAATCAAACAAAAATTCCTGATCGGAAATAAACAATTCCTGCGGCGATCTGTGTGCAATGTCCTTGCTTAAGGTTTCATATTTTTCCAGAGATTTTTCGTAGAACGTTTTCAATCTCTGCATTCCCACAATTCCGTTTTTAGAAATTACAAAACTCTCTTTGGGCAGCAATTGTAATAAAGAAACCCGGCTTCCCGTTACCGTAAAATTCATATTGGAAACCAGCTGAAAATCCTTCACTTTGTCAACCGAAAGCTGAGTTTCGATATCAAAAGTTTTAATACTTTCCACTTCATTTCCGAAAAATGTGATCCGGTATGGTTTTTCATTGGAGAACGAAAAAACATCCACAATTCCTCCTCTTACGGAAAATTCTCCCGGCTCTGAAACAAAATCTGCCTGCTGGAAATGATAATGATTCAGCAATTCATCCACAAAATCAAAATCCAGCTGATCGCCAACTTTTATATGATGCGAAATCGCTTTAAAATCTTCCTTTTTTAAAACCTTTTCAGACAAAGCTCCCGCATACGCAACGATAACGCGCGGAGATTTTCCGGATGTGATCTTATTGATAACTTCTGTTCTCAGAACAAGATTGGCGTTCTGCGTTTTTTCAACCTGATACGGTTCCAGATGAGTCGCCGGAAAATAGAGTACTTTATCTTTTCCCAGCAGATCTTCCATTTCTGTGTTCGCGTATAAAGCGTCTTCCTTATCATCCAGAATATAAAGAATGTTTTTCTTTTGGGCAAGAAACAACTCGGCTGCAAAAATTGAAACCGAAGAACCTGCGCTTCCTTTTACAGAAATATGTTGATTATTTTCCAGTTGAATAAAAATCTCTTTTCCGAATTCTTTCTGAAGAAGCTCTGGAAGAAATTTTTCGCTGATGGTTTTTAATTGCATAGATAATTTGGTATGAACGCAAAAAGCGATTTCGGGAGTTTTCCGAAACCGTTTTGGCTGTACAAAGATAAGGATAAATATTTTTCTTTTAAGAAGTTGGAAAGTTTTTAAACACTCCAAAATTCTTAATTTTTTACTAAAATTTTAAATTAAAAGTTAAAAAAAATTTACTCCTACCACATGGCACTTTGTTTGGATAAACCCTTATACAACCACTAAAGAAATATTATTATGAAAAAAGCAATCAGAATTTTAGGAGCATTCCTGTTACTATTCTTTGTAGTCACGACCGTTTCATGCAGCGACGATGATGATCCTGCCAACAATGACTTTTTTGCAGGAACCTACAAAGGAAGTGTCGGTTATAGCGACAGCGACAACAACATCAGTTCCAATGACGGAAGTGTATTTGTAACAAAAATTGCGAGCGGTACAAAATATAACTTTGCCTTCTCGAACGGTATTCCGGATCTTAACGGAGTAGAATTTAACAAACAGGGTGATAACACGCTGGTTATGGTAGGATCTACTGCAACATCGTACATCAGGATTGATAATAACGATCTGAAAATTTTATACATAAAAGATGGAAAAACCTGGACAGCGAACTGCACCCGATAAACCAACTTTTCATACATATGTTAGAACCTGCTTTTTCTTCGGAGAAAGCAGGTTTTTTATTTTAGTGGAAGTAAATTGGGATTATTGAAATCAAACTCAATATATTTATCTTTATTTTTTGATGGTAAGTTCTGTTCATTGTTCAGGCTTGATGATTGAATCTCCAACATTTATATTTGATCCCAACTTTCAGAAATCATTATACTGTCTTTTTCATAAACAACATAATGAATTCCGTGGTTATCATAGTTAACAAACTTCTTTGCAACAACAGATTTTATCTCTTTTTTCTCTATTTCTTCTTCATACGTTTCATCTTTGTACAGAGATTTATAGATAATCATTTGTCCAATAATGATAATCACAATCAAAGTATTTCGTGTCTGTTCGTTCATCATATCAAATGTAGCATTTAATCTTTTTTTAAGCTGTAATAAACTTTAGTTAAGTTTAAAAAAATAGATTTTTCAGTTGGAATTTTCTCTACCTTTGATTCAACAAAACAAACAAATTCTCTATGAAAAAATTTTTAACTGCAATGTCTATCGTTTTAGGACTTGGACTTGCTTCCGCTCAACAGACGGCTCCGGCTGCAACAAAAGCTCAAACGGTAAAAACAGTAAAGCCAGCTAAACCTGCCCCGGCAGCTACTGTAAAACCTGCAACAGCGCCAACCGCAGCAAAAATGAAAAAAGACGGAACTCCGGATAAAAGATACAAGGAAAACAAAAAACTGAAAAAGGACGGTACTCCTGATAAAAGGTACAAAGAAAACAAGTAAACTCAACATTATTAGTTGTTATTTTCATAATCAAATTTCGAAGAACCGATGCACACTCATTCATCGGTTTTTTTTGTGTCTTATTTTCTGAAAATGACCGCCAGTTGTTCAGTTATTTATAAATTTGAACCATGGTAAACTTCCTAAAGAAATATGCAGCTTTGATCTGGGCGAAAAACCACGTCCGGAAAGCAGAAGAGTTCAAAAAAAATGCGGAAAACGATCAGGAAAAACTTCTCTTGTCCTTAACGGAAACGGCAAAAAAAACGCTTTTCGGAAGAGAACATGATTTTGAAAACATCAAAACGGTAAAAGATTTTCAGGAACGTGTTCCAGTTTCGGATTATGAAGATCTTAAACCCTATATTGAAAGGGTAAAAAAGGGGCAGGCGAATATTCTCTGGACCGATACTCCGGAATATTTTGCCAAAACTTCAGGAACGACTTCCGGCTCAAAATATATCCCGATTTCTAAAGAAGGAATGCCTTTTCAGGTAAAAGGAGCGCAAAGTGCGCTGTTTCATTATATTGCCAAAAAAAACAATGCCGATTTTGTACAGGGAAAAATGATCTTTTTACAGGGAAGTCCTGAACTGGAAGAAGTGTACGGAATAAAAACCGGAAGACTTTCGGGAATCGTAGCCCATCATATTCCCGATTATTTACAGAAAAGCAGACTTCCGAGCTGGGAAACCAACATCATAGAAGACTGGGAAACGAAGGTGGATAAAATTGTAGAGGAAACGGAAAAAGAAAATATGACGCTGATTTCCGGAATTCCGCCCTGGCTGATTATGTATTTTGAAAAGCTGACTGAAAAACATGGCAAAAAGATAAAGCAGATTTTCCCGAATCTTCAGCTGATTGTGACAGGCGGTGTTAATTACGAACCTTACCGCGATAAAATGGAAGAACTTTTAGGCGGAAAAGTAGATATTGTACAGACTTTTCCTGCTTCCGAAGGTTTTTTTGCATTTCAGGATGATTACACGAAGGAAGGCTTACTGCTATTAACGAATCATGGGATTTTCTATGAATTCATTCCTCTGGAAGAATACGGGCGCGTCGACTCGGCTCAGCATACCACAAAAAGACTGACGTTAAAAGATGTTGAACTGAATAAGGATTACGCATTAATTTTAACAACCAATTCGGGACTTTGGGCGTATTCCATCGGAGATGTCGTGAGATTTATCGATAAAAATCCGTACAGAATTCTCGTGAGCGGAAGAACGAAACATTTCACCTCGGCTTTTGGAGAACACGTTATTGCTTTTGAAGTGGAAGAAGCTATGAAAGCCACGCTGGAAAAATATCCTGCACAGATTACAGAGTTTCATCTTGCGCCACAGGTAAATCCCACTGAAGGGCTTCCCTATCATGAGTGGTTTATTGAATTTGAAAAAGAACCTGAAAATTTAAATTTGTTCAAGAACGAGCTTGATGACCAGCTCAGAAAACGCAATACGTATTATGATGATTTAATTTCAGGAAATATTCTGCAGAAACTTCACATCACTTCTCTGAAGAAAAATACTTTCCACGAATATGCCAAATCTCAGGGAAAACTGGGCGGACAAAACAAAACGCCAAGACTTGCGAATGACAGAAAAATCGCCGATTTATTAGAAATTTATAAACTTTAGGCACATTTTTTTGATTCCGGAAACGTATATTCGAAAAAAATTATAAATTTGGAAAACTAAAAAATAATAATGAAAGCATCTGTACTTTTAAAATCATCTTTATTAACGTCGTTATTTGTAATTTCATCTTGTGCAACCACAAAATATAGTATGGATACTGCTAAAAATGATTATTCTAATCTGGAGGCAGGAAAAGTATATACTGTAATGATGAGAGATGGTTCCAAAAATCAAAAAATGTTATTCCGTAACGTGGAAGGAGATAATCTTATCGGAACAAAAGGAAAGAAAGACAGTACAGTAGTAACTATTCCTAAAGCTAATGTTGCAGCCGTGAGAGACAGCAGAAAAGCAAGAATTACAACAGGAGCTTCCATTATCGGAGCAGCCGGAGTTGCCGCTTTGGTGTTCAGTGCTTCAAGAGCGGACTAAAATAGATTTTATCTTTTAAGTCTCATTTAATTTTTCATTTAAAAAAATGACCATAACAATAGCCTCAAGTTAATATTTGAGGCTATTTTTGTCGGATGATTTCATTTACCCCGCTTCAGACATTGAAAAATGTTGAATTCAGAAACCTTCTTACAGGCAGATTTTTTATTGTTTTAGCTTTCAGAATGCTCGCTACTTTACTCGGATGGTGGGTGTATCAGTTAACAAAAGATCCTTTTTCAATCGGTTTAATTGGGCTCTCGGAAGTAATTCCTGCCGTAAGCTGCGCTTTGTATGCCGGTCATGTTATTGATATGAATGAAAAAAAACGGCTGCTTCTGATCTGCAATTATGTATACATTTTTTTAATCAGTCTTTTGCTGATCCCTGCTTTTTTCAATGTTAAAATGCATTTTTCGGGACATGAAATCACATACTTCATTTATGGGGTTATTTTTTTCACAGGAATTGCGAGAGCCTTTATCGGACCGATTATTCCTGTAATGATTCCTAAAATCGTAAAAAAAGAAAATCTCCCAAATGCAGTTACTTTAAATCAGGCAATATTTCTGATCTCTTCGCTTTGCGGCCACGCTGTCAGCGGTTTTCTCATCGGCTATTTCGGTGTGAAATGGACGCTTGTTGTTATTATTTCTCTGATCTTTCTGGCTTCTTTATTCTTTTTTCAGTTAAAAAAACAACATTCCGAATACAAAAAAGAGAATATTAACGTTATGGATAGTATGCGGGAGGGAATTTCTTACATTTTTAAAACCAAAGAAATTCTCGGAGCGCTGTGTCTGGATATGTTCGCCGTCCTTTTTGGGGGAGCCGTTGCCATGATTCCGGTGTATGCAACAGATATTCTGAAGGTAGGAGCGGAAGGATTCGGGTTACTGAATGCCGCATCTGATATTGGATCAATGTGCATCATCACCATTTTATCGGTTATTCCGTTAAGAAAAAATCAGGGTAAGATTTTACTTGGTGTGGTTACAGGTTTTGGGCTTTGTATTATCGGCTTCGGGCTTTCAAATCTGTATTGGCTTTCATTCCTTTTCCTTGTAATGAGCGGAATGCTGGATGGGATTTCGGTAGTGATAAGAGGAACTATTGTTCAGCTGAAAACGCCGGACAATATCAGAGGAAGGGTTCTGAGTGTGAATTCTATCTTCATTATGTCCAGTAACGAAATGGGACAGTTTGAGAGCGGATTATCTGCAAAATTACTGGGTGTTGTACGTTCTGTAGTGTTCGGAGGAACCATGACAGTTTTGGTTGCACTGATCGTAGGAACAACAAATCCAAAATTGAGAAAAATGCAATATTAGAGTAATATAAGCGTTTTTATTAAATAAATCTTAAAAACTTCAAATTAAAGTTAATAATTTTTTATATTTGTCTACAAAATATTTTCTATTATGGTAAAAAAATTATCTATTCTCCTTTCTATGGTGGTGGCTGCCTACGGCTTTGCTCAAACCTCCGCTGAGAAAGGACTGGAGACTCAGATTGCAAAATTAGAGTCTGCTAAAAAAACTGAAGACTTTCAGCAGTCCAAAGAGTATTTCATGAAATATGTGAACACACTTTCCAGAGGTACTGAAACAAAAAAAGAAGACTGGAGAGCATATTATTACACTGCATTATCATTAGTAAGAGCAGAAATCAATGCTCAGAGACAAGGTAATGTACAAAATATTGAAGAAACTTCAGGGCTGGCAGAAAAATATCTTGCCGGAGTATTTCTGAAAAATCCGAATAATGCTGAAGCCAACATTCTTTTGTCTCAAATTTATCTACTTAAATCATCAGACAATTCCGCGGACAGTGTTGCCAATTTAGCAAAAGCGAATGAATATCTTGCTAAAGCAGAATCTGAAGACAAAAACAATCCAAGGATTGATGTAATAAAAGGTGAGATTGCGTTTACTTCCAACAAAGAATTGGCAAAAACTTATTTCAATTCTGCTGCGGCTAAATTTAAAACGTATAGTAAAAAATCTAATCTCGACCCGAACTGGGGGAAAGAAGACATCAGTTACTATCTTTCTATTCTTAAATAATCTGTCATAATCAAGATAAATTCGACTATTATGAAAAAAATCTACCTTATATTACTGTTAATCTTTTCTCAATTCTTCTTTGCCCAGTCCGATTGTGCCACTGCAATAAGAGTATGCGGAAACTCAGATATTTCTTATTTCCCTACAGGTTCGGGAAGCGTGGACGACCAGGTAAATGCCAACGGAAGCTGTTTAAGTGGGAACGAACACTATTCCGTGTGGTATGAATTCACTGTTGCAACAGCAGGAACATTAACTTTTACTATTACTCCGCAGGCGCCTTATACCGCAGATTATGATTTTGCTGTGTACGGACCTAATAAAACATGTGCTACAAAAGGTGCTCCGATCCGTTGTAATTACGCGGGTGCGCAGCCTTTTCCAAACCAGACCGGATTACAGGTTGGCCTTACGGCTAATTCAGGAGCGTGGAGTCCTGCGATGAATGTTCTTCCGGGAGAAACTTACTATCTTATTGTTGATAACTGGTCCGGAGCAAATGCGGCAATGGCTTTTTCATTAACATGGGGAGGTACCGCTACATTAACTTCGCCATTCAACGATCCGGCAATTCAGCCCAATCCGTTTAATCCTATAGGAATCCCGGGAGCTACTGCTTCAGATCCTAGAATCATCGAGGTATGTGATATTTCAGCACCTGACAACTTCCAGACTAATAGTGCTAATATTGTTAACGGTAACCCTAACTTTTATGTAAAATACTACAAAACGTCTAACGATGCTTTAGCGGATACCAACGCAAT
>NZ_JBBCQL010000066.1:0-20381 GCF_037149975.1 Chryseobacterium sp. VD8
TTTAGGAATTTCCTTCAGCCAGGCTCAGCAGTCAAAAACTAAAAAATTAAACACAATGGAACAATCAGATCATTACACTTTTCGGCTGCATGAAAATGTACTTCGCAAAAAAGTAAGCTTCAAAAACCGTTACGGAATTACTCTTGTGGGAGATCTCTATACTCCAAAAAATGCGGGCAACAAAAAACTTCCTGCATTGGTGGTGAGCGGACCTTTCGGAGCTGTGAAAGAACAGTCGTCAGGATTATATGCAAATGAACTGGCTTCCCGAGGTTTTATCACCTTAGCTTTTGATAATTCTTTCACAGGAGAAAGCGGAGGTGAAGTCCGTAATGTCGCTTCGCCTGATATTTTTACGGAAGATTTTTCGGCGGGAGTAGATTATTTAGGATTATTGCCGAATGTAGACCGTGAAAAAATTGGGGTTATGGCAATCTGCGGATTAAGCGGAATGGCATTAACTGCCGCGACAAGCGACAGCCGGATAAAAGCTGTAGCAACGGCTTCTATGTACGATATGTCCCGAAGCATTTCAAAGGGATATGCCGATTCTTATACTGATGAACAGCGTCACAAAATTATCGATTATCTGAGTGAGCAACGCTGGACAGACGCGAAAAACGGAAAATATGATGTGGCTTTGAATGAAATCCCGTTTGATGATAAAGGAAACTTAATCATTATAAAAAGCGGATTGCCGGATCAGCTTCCTCCCGATTCCAATCCTGTTTTAGCGGCATTTTACGATTATTATAAAACGCCGAGAGGATTTCATCCCAGATCTGTTAATTCTACAACAGCTTGGACGGCTACAACGCCGGTTGCGTTCTTCAATTTTCCCATGGCAGCCAATATAAAAATGATTTCACCGCGTCCGATCTTGTTGATTGCTGGAGAAAAAGCGCATTCCCGTTACTATTCTGAAGATGTCTATATATCAGCTTCCGAACCAAAGGAATTGTATATTGTTCCCAACGCTAATCATGTTGATTTGTACGATAAAATGGATAAAATTCCATTTGATAAAATTGAGGCTTTTTTCAAAATGAATTTGAAATAGAACTAAAAGTCTGTCTAAAAAATACTAAGGGAATCCGCCTCAGAACTGAGGCGGATTCATCTGTTTAGAAATCATTTTCGGAAGTCCGGCGTTCCGTAGGAACGCTATCTTGTTATAATTTTTTCCAGAAGAAAATTTATGATGGTATTTTTATTTTCCCCCACTGAAATAGATTTTAAATAAAAGATGTTCCGGGATTTCCGCGTCAGCAGATATGAATTCAATTATAATGAATCCTTCTGATGATGGGTTGGTGTTAATTTATATTTCAAAGTATATCTAAGTAGCATCATTGAGTATAGATGAGTATATTTCTTTAAGGGTTCCTTTGTGCATTTTCTTTTTATTTGCAAAAAAATGCAATGAAAAAAATAATGTTTTACTTCCGATTTCTCATAAACGGACTTACAGGAATAGCTCCCGATAATATTTTGGATAATTTTTTTACGATAACCGGCTTCAGCAAGGCTGTATTGTCTATAAATACATCTCTACTGAATAAGAAATATCCTCTTTAAAAAATCGTGGTCCATCGAAATGAAAATAGTATCAAATTTTAAAGACATCCATATAGGCTCATATGTTAAAATGAGAGTGGATGAATTGGATATAGATTTAGTACGGATATGCAATTTTCTGAAATGCTCAGAAGCTGAGGTTGCAGAGATGTATAGAAAACAAAGCATAGAATGCAATATACTTTTAAAATGGAGCAAATTACT
This sequence comes from Chryseobacterium sp. VD8, assembly GCF_037149975.1. Taxonomy (NCBI): domain Bacteria; kingdom Pseudomonadati; phylum Bacteroidota; class Flavobacteriia; order Flavobacteriales; family Weeksellaceae; genus Chryseobacterium; species Chryseobacterium sp. VD8. The sequence goes on from NZ_JBBCQL010000066.1 coordinate 1,783, forward strand.
GAATTACGATTTTTTCAGATTGTATTCCCAGCACATTATATTGTATGCTCCACCTGTTAAAGCATCCGATTCCACAAAGATATCGTCTCTTCCGAAATTCAGGAAAAACATATACACTAAGAATCTTATAGAATACATTTTGGAACTTATGAGATCCGGAGAGAAAAGTGCAGATTCTATTATGCGGGAATACGGAATACCCAAGACAACATTATACAAATGGAAAGCTAAGCATGATGAGAACAATTCCTGATTATAAGAAAATTTATCATGACATTATTTTAAAAATATGTCCTGAAAGGGAACCGGAGTTTAAATATTTTTTAGATAAAGAGACTCTGTTATCCTGGGATATAGTGAAACTTGATAATTTAATTTTTAATAAGAAAGATCAGGACTCTGTAGTATTTAATCAGAGACACCGATCATATGATGATGAGACGATTCTGTATATCATAAAATATCAGAAAGAGCATAAGATGAATAATTCTCATACTTCAAAGTATTTTAGAATCAGCAGAAACACTTTAACGAAATGGAAAAAAATATATAAAATTTAATTATATCAGAAAAAAGATAGGTACTGTTTAGAATATTTAAATCATTCATTTCTAAGTTAAATTTTTTATTAGGTACAATCATCCGTCTCACAAACATTTGTGAAACGGATTTTTTATGAACAAAACGATAATTTGTATTGATAAACCAGGAAGTAATATCAATTCTGAGTTCATAAGTATATGTACGCAATTCCGGTCTGATTTTGTCACTCACCGGATATCATTCCGTATTTGGTATTCGAATTCTTTAGGGAAACTTCTCTATATTGGTTTTTACAAATTCATAAAGACGTTCTTCAAGGAGCGGTTTCAGGAGGATAAACTTCTCTTCTGCTGCAATAAATTCTTTATTGTTGTGCAGCTCATTGGTGGCTTTTACGTAATTATTATGGTCTTTTGAAGTTTCGTATTTTTCGTAAAAAGAATTGCCAATGGATCTGGCTTTTTCCAGAACATCTGCAAGTTGAGGCAGATTCAGCTTTGTTCTCATTTGTTCCGTTACAATGTCGAGATGATGAAATAAAGCACTCTCAAAATCTTCCCAGTTTTCAAAATAGAGCCATTCCATTACAGTTGCAAAGCTGTATAATTCATGAGGAATGTCTTTTATTTCGTCGTGATCGTTTAGGGAACTTCTTTTCAAATCATATTTTTTTACAATTGCTGAAAAGATTTTATCCAAAGCTTCCTCCTTATCATGATCTTTCTTTTGAATAAGTTCCGTTGCGGTAAAATATTTAGTTTCAATTATTTTGATGGTCTGCTTAATATCAAAATTATTTTCCCGAAGATGATGAAAAGCAATTTCAGATGGTATTCCGGTCTTATTCACAATGATCGAAATACGTTCTTCTGTAAAATATTTTTCAGCTTTATCTGTATTTCCTTCGGCTTTTTCTAACAAAATCAAACCCTGTCTTGCTCCGATCGGGATTCGCTGCTGTAATATTTCAAGCTTGTCTTTATACATTTTATTCATGCGGAAAGGATTTTAGGATCAATCAGCCAACCAGAGTGCTGTCGGTAATTTCCCAGTTGTTTATCTCTAAGATTACCTGTGTAGAACCAAACCTAAGTCTTCCAATCGCTATTTTCCAGGATACAGGATCACTGAAACTCTCCGGAAGATCAATCTCATGAATGTTTACAGGCATTTTATAATTTACCAGACCTTTAATATCTTCTGCATGAAAATCTTCAAGATCAGCTCTTGCAAAATCCTTGTATTTTTCTAAATGAACATTGAGCAATTCTAACAGAAAATCAATATGTTCCTCTTTTAATTTTGTGAGTTTAATTTTGTTTTCATTTCCGCCGTGTGTTCTTAATTCTTTATTGATGGGGGCTAAAAGTTTTTTTAATTCGTCTCTTTTCGTACTGCTCATGTATTTTTGTTTTAACGGTTAATTTAGAATCTGTAATTTAAGATTAAAATTTTTATCAGTTTTAAAAGAATAAACGATTTTGATTTTTAAAGTGCTTTAGTATTTAAAATGAGATAAATAAGAGTTCTAATATTTTTGTAAGTTTGCGAAAACAATGGAGACTACAAATGAATTTTGAAGATTTTATCATATCCCCAAGAAATTTCAGGACAGAAAACTGGCAGATCGGGGCAGGAATCACGAAGGAAATAAAAGAAGACAGTATCGTACTTCTTTTTGTTTCAGATTACAGAGGCGCAAATGGGGATGCAGAAGTTCAGGATTTTACAGGGATCAGGAATGAATTCTATAAACTCTCACAGCTCGATTTTGAAATTCCGATAGTAGATCTTGGAGACCTTGTTTCCGGAAAATCTGTTCAGGATTCTCATTATATTCTGCAGGAAGTATTGTCGGCGTGTCATTACAAAAGAGCCATTCCGGTCATTGTAGGCGGTTCGAATGATTTCGCTTTTTCGCTTTTTTCGGCGCTTAATTTCCATACCAAAAGCATCAATTATACCCAGATCAGCAATATTATTTCCCTGAAACAGGGTGAAATGATTAACGAACATACCTTTTTAAGCAAGATTTTCGGAGCCAAAACTTTTTCTATTAAAAATTACCATCATTTAGGCTATCAGAAACATCTGAATGAAGCAGATTCGGTAAGATTAATCAAAGAAGTTGAATTTGATATCATCCGCCTTGCCGAAATGATGAATTCTACCGAAAAAACAGAACCTTTCTTCAGAAAAGCGGATCTGGTCACGGTAAACTGTGATGCTATCGAAAGTTTCAGCGAGCCATTCTCCATGAATCCGCAGGTAAACGGACTGAACCGGAGAGAAGTCTGCGCATATATGAAGGAAATCGGCCTAAGTGAAAATTTAAAGTCTGTCGGAATTTTCAATTATAATATTTACTCCGAAAACCAGCTGAATCAACAGCTTCTCGCACAAATGATCTGGTATCTGATCGAAGGAATCAATATTCAGAGATCACACCCGAAAGAAAGACATTATGAAGTGTTTTATGTTTTGGTAGACGACAGACAATATGCCTTCAAACGGGATACTTTCAGTAATCTCTGGTATTTCGGAGACGATGAAAATATAGAAAACTGCGTTCCCTGTTCCCGAAAAGATTTTGATGATGCCAAAAAAGGCTGGCTGAATGCACGACTGACGAAAATATAATGTATGAAAAATGTTCCCTCAAAAATTTCTGTTATTGTTCCCGTCTATAATGTCGAAAATTATCTCGCAAAATGCCTGGATTCATTAGTCCGTCAAACCTATCAGAATATTGAAATTCTTGTCGTAAATGACGGAAGCAAAGATCATTCTGAACACATTATTCAGGAGTATGCACAGAAATATCCCGAAAAAGTTAAGCCTTTTATAAAAGAAAACGGCGGTTTAAGTGATGCGCGGAATTTCGGCATCGATCATGCAACAGGAGATTATCTCGGATTTGTAGACAGTGATGATTATGTTGCGCCTTCCATGTTTGAAGAAATGGTGCATCTTGCTGAAAAGCATCAGTCGAAGATGGTAATCTGCAATATTCAGAAAGTAGATGAAAACGGAAAAGTAACGCAAAAACTTACACAGATTCCCAATATGCCGGAAAAAATTGATCTCAGAAATAATTTTTCCGTTTTTTCCGATCTCAGCTACTTTGCATGCAACAAATTGTTTAAAAAAGAACTTTTTAGGTACAAAAGATTTAAAAAAGGGGCGCATTTTGAGGATATTCAGTTAATACCCCAGCTCTTGCTGGAATGTGACACCATTTCGCAAACACAGAATTTCCATTATCAGTACCTTGAACGTACCGATTCTATTACCAAAACCCATACGGAAAAAGGACTGGATATTCTGAAAGCGGTAATAGATGTAGAAGAGGTTTTTGAAAAGTCCGGATATTCCGGCAGAAAGAAAGAACTTAAAAATTTTCAGATTTTTGAAGGAGTGTATTCTTTTCTGGCTTATCTTGCTTTTGTAAAAGACGAAAGAACTTTTTATGACATGTCGGCAAAATTAGAGATATTTATCAAAGATAGAGAACTGAAATTGAAAGATATATTGAATTATAGTCGTTTTGATAAGAATTATCTGCTATCTTTGCCACTGAAAAAAAAGATATACTATCTGTTGTTTTTTGCAGGGCAGAAAAAACTGATAAGAAAATTAGTGTAAACACAAATGTAAGTACTGTGTTACTTAGCTCATAAGCCAGACACAAGGTTTTTAGTCGTTAAGCCTTCAAAGTACTTGAATAGAAAAAAAATGAAGAATTTTGAATTGTTCTTAAACCAGTCAGGGATTCCTATTTTTTATGTAAAAGTAGGCTTTGGTTTTTTATTTTCTTTTTTAATCACCTATTTTTCCGTTCCCACGATCATTAAAATTTCCCGCAGGAAAAATTTAATGGACGAACCTGGGATAAGAAGTTCCCATCTCCGAAAAATCCCTAATCTTGGCGGGATCGCGATTTTCTATTCTATCGGAATCTGTGCTTCTATTTTCGCATACGAACTGTTTGATCTCTATAAATTTCTATTCGCTTCCCTCGTTATTTTGCTTTACATTGGAGTAATGGATGATATCGTTGTAATGAGAGCCTACAAAAAACTGGTAGCACAGATTGTGGTATCTGCATTTATAGTTATTGGCTCAGATATAAGAATCAGAAGCCTTTTCGGAATTTTCGGAATCTATGAAATGGAGTATGTTATAAGTGTTATTTTCAGTATTTTGACTTTTATAATCCTTATCAATGCATTCAATCTCATAGATGGAATTGATGGGCTTGCCGGAGGGTATTCTGTTATCTGCAGTGCGCTTTTCGGGATCAGTTATTACAGATTGGGAGAGTATAATTATCCTCTGGTTGTTTTATCTACAATTATAATAGGAGCTGTTCTGGCGTTTTTGTATTATAATTTATCCAACTACAGAACCAATAAAATATTTATGGGAGATACAGGCTCCATGCTTCTGGGATTCCTTCTTGCTTTTACTTCCATTTGTTTTATAGACATTTTTATAGACAAAAAACTTCCCGGAATTCCAAGATATCACCTCCAGTCTGCACCTGTGGTAGCGGTAGCAATATTAATTTTGCCCATTGTAGACACTCTTAATGTTATTATGGTAAGATTAATTAACAAAAAATCTCCCTTTGATGCAGACAAGAATCATATCCACCATAAACTGTTAAAACTTAACCTTACACACAGAAGATCAAGCTTTTATATTGTTGTATATTATCTCTTTATTGTAACGGTAGCCTATTATCTCCGACATATAAATGTAAATCTTTTATTATTGATTGTACTTTTTATGGGTTTTTTGGGAGCTTATATTCCGGATTTTATTTATCTTTTGAAGAAGAATAATAAAAAGACTATCAATTAAATCTTTACTTTTGCAAACAACTTGAAAAATATGATGAAGAATTGTAAGCATTTATTACTTTTAGCCCTGCCACTTTTAATCACCACATCTTGTATTACTACAAAAGATGTAAGATATATGCAGCCCAGCGAAAGCCTTGTAATTAATGAGGAAGGTTTAATCCCCTATAATATTCCTGTCTACAGAATTACAAAGAACGATATTTTGAACCTGAACATTGTGACTACGCCTAAAGGTGACGCCGCACAGTTCTATTCTTCCCTGAATACTTCAGGATCTGGAGCCGCAACCAATTCCATTGCTAATGGAGGAGGTGCTTCTTCGGGAGGTACAGGTGGTGGAAATAGTACTTTTTACTTTAACGGATTGAAGGTTGATAACAACGGAGATATTAATGTTTTCGGAATAGGGTTTATCAAAGCGGAAGGAAGGACCATTGCGGAAGTGAGCAGTGAAATTCAGGATAAGGTTAACGAAAACTTTCAGGAAGGCAAATCTGAAGTACGCTTAAATACCAACGGAATTACATTTTACGTCTTGGGAGATGTTGAAACAACAGGCGTTACCGGTGAGAAAGTTGTTCACAAAAATACACTTACTATTACAGAAGCAATTGCAATGAGTGGTGGATTAAACAGAACTGTTGACCGAAAAAATATTGTCATTCACCGGAAATTACCTGAAGGAATTAAAAAAGCAATTATTGATCTCACCCGTGAAGATGTAATGAATTCTCCATATTTTTACGTTCAGAACGGAGACGAAATTTACCTGAATACAAGAGCAAAAAGTCTGAACGGATTAGGAAAAGATCCTATCCAGACTTTAACAACAGGAGTTTCTGTGATTACAACAGCCTTATCTATCTACCTACTTTTAAAAAACCTTTAATACTATGATTCCGGGAAAAGAAACAAAGGTAGAGAAAGCAGATTCTCACAAAGAAAAGCACGGCAGTTTTGCCTTATTTGATGTTGAGCACTTTTTACGCAGAATACTGAGAAATTGGTATTGGTTTGTTTTAATGCTTTTTATCGGGTATGGAATTTCGTGGATGTACAGTAAATACTACGCTCAGAACATTTATGCATCGACCTTGTCTTTAAGTATTTCCAATAATACTTCAAGTTATTTCACGCCCAGCCAGTCTATTAATTTTATATGGGGACAGGGAGGAAATCAGGATGGGGTATATCTGAAAAAAATGCTTTTATCCAGAACCCACAATGAGTTTCTGATAAAGGAGCTGGATCTTTTTGTAAATTACTCCACAAAAGGACTTATTAAATCAACTTATCTGGATAAAGATGATTCTCCCGTTTTTTTACAGGTAGACAGAAAGCATGGGCAACAGGTAAATTATCCTATTACATTAATTCCCAAAGGAGGAGATTCTTACGAAGTCGTATTACCTGAAGAAGGACAGTCTCAGAATTTGTATAGTTTTGAATCTGAAAGTTATACAACCATTGATCCTTATGGAAGACCTGCGAATAAAATTATTCGGGTAGGAGAGTGGTATACTTCTCCTAATTTGAGATTCAGGCTGTTAAAAAATCCTGTGAATCCAAAAATTAAATTAACCAATATAATTGTAAATTTAAATACGGTTAATCAGACGGTTAATGATATTGTTTCCACAATCGGAGTGGAGTTTGATAAGGAGATTAATACCATCATGATTATCACCAAGAAAGGCTACAACCTTAACAGTACGGTGAATTTCCTTAATATGTCCGTAAAACAGCTTCAGAAGAAAAGACAGGCTGATAAAGTTTTGGTGGATCAGAATACCAATGTATATTTAAAGCAAAATCTCGATAATATCAGAAAAAAGTTAGATTCCAGTGCCAATGTTCTTAATTACATGAAGACAACTGAAAAGCTTTATGATATTAAAGACAGAGATGAAAAATCATTAATAGAAATTAAAGATCTTGAAGCCAAAAAAGCTGATATTGAAAGCAAAATAAGCTCCCTGAATCAGATTAAAAACAGTCTGGAAACCCAGAATTTCGAAAAAATGATCAGCACTAATGCTGCAGGTTTCCAGGACGGACTCTTTAGTGCTTCTGTAGCAGAACTGAAGGCTTTATATCTTAAGAGAAGAGAAATGGCTTTAATTTACAAGCCAAATTCTGAGCCGATGAAAGAGATCAACAGATTGATTGATGAGGCCAGAATCAGTTCAAATGGTGCTTTACGAAATTATTATACTGCTTATTACACAGAAATTAATAAAATTAACCAAAAGGTCGGAAATGCAAATTCCGAATTGGCAACATATCCTGAAAAGCAGAGAAAATACCTAGATGCAGAAAGAGGATATAATATGATTGAGGCTACCTACAACAGCTTGCTTACGAGACAGAACGATACAGAGCTGAGAATGGCGGGAAACCAGTCGGATATCAGTGTAATAGACCCTGCAAAAAATGTAAGCCAGCCACCAATTGGTCCGAATGTAAAAGCTACAAAAGCCGCAATTATAGGAGGGCTTCTTGCTTTGCCACTACTGTTTATTTTTATTGGAGAAATATTAGATAGTAAAATTCGGAATATTAAAGAATTGCTTAATGCAACTAAAATTCCGCTTCTTGGAGTTATCGGAAATAACAATCATGAAAATATGCTTACCGTTCTGGATCAGCCAAAGTCTTCTGTTTCGGAAGCGTTCAGAGGGGTTAGAGCAAATGTAAGATTCTTATCCGGAGAAAATGATGGCAGCAAAGTAATTCTGGTTACTTCTTCAATTGGGGGGGAAGGTAAAACCTATGTTTCGATTAATTTAGCTTCCGTTTTGGGATTAAGCGACAAAAAGACCATTCTTTTGGGGATGGATTTAAGAAAGCCTAAGATATTTGGTGATTTTAAAATTGATAATAAATATGGTATCTCAAATTACCTTACAGGTGAAGTGGGAATAGATCAGATTATCAATAAAACAAGAATTCCAAATTTGGATGTGGCAACTTCCGGTCCTATTCCTCCGAATCCGTCTGAGTTGCTGATGAGTGAAAAAAACATCAAATTTATCGAAGACCTTAAAAAAATATATGATTTCATCATCATCGATTCTCCCCCGGTAGGTCTGGTCGCGGATTCTTATGAGCTGATGAAATACTCGGATGCTAATATTTATGTAGTCCGCCATGAATACACAGAGAAGTATATGCTGAAAATGATTACAGAGAAATACCATACCGGAGAAATCGGACATTTAGGTCTTGTTTATAATGATTATAATACAAAACAGGGCTATGGCTATGGTTACGGCTACGGTTATGGCTACGGATATGGTTACGGTTATGGCTATTTTGATGAAGATAAAAATTACAGAGAACCAATGCTGATAAGAATTAGAAATAAAGTTCAGTCAATATTCAATAAAAAATAATACATTTAAGCCCTCATCTAATGGGGGTTTATTATATCGTGATAATTTTGATTCTATTAAAAAAAGAATAATTTTGCTACTTTATCGTTTACTTTATAACAAATTATGTTTTTTTGTTTATTTTTAACTAAACATTAAGATTATCATTAATATAAAAAAGTTTTATATTTGCAAAAATTAAATTTTAAAATAACCATAAATCCATATTCTTTTATGAATAGAAAATTATTGTTTAGCTTCCTTGCCGCTCTAGGAACTGTGGTAAGTGTTAAAGCACAAAGAAACGAACTTGGAGTTCGTCTAGGTATGAGTAACCTAGTTGGGGATATAGGGAGAACGAATTATATTTTACAAAAGCCATTGGATTTAAGTAAAGTTTCAGATTGGGGTGTTCCTTTTTATGGTGGAATTTTATATAGATTTAATTTTAATCCTCACCAGACTGTAAGATTGGATCTTGGATATAATCAGATCCAGTTTAATGACAAGGTGGCGAAAGAAGAATATAGAAAAAACAGAAACTCATTCGGAAAAAACAATGTATATGAAGCAAGTTTGGTCTTCGAATACAATTTCTTTCCGGTAAACAACGAGCAGAAAAGTATGGTGAGCCCATATATTTTTGGTGGGGTAGGAGCATTAATGTTCGACGCTCCCAAAGCTACGATGATTAATGATTTCAGAAGAGATGCAGATGGGGTGGCTCAGGCTCCTATTAATGAACTGGATTTTACAACAACTCCGGTGTATTCTACAGGAACCAAAACTACAATGCATATTCCTTTTGGGGTAGGTTTAAAATATAAATTTAATTATAACTGGGCGCTTTTTGCAGAAGCTACATTCAGATATACGCTTACAGATCAGCTGGATTACAGCAAAATCCAAAGCAAAGATGTGGTTGCTACATATAACGGAGATATTCTCAGCCCCGTTACAGGCGGATCTCTTCTACAGACAGATGCTTATTATGTAGTATCTAAAGAAAGAGAAGCTGCGATTATAGGAGAAAGAAACGTAGGAGATTTTAAGTCTAAAGACTGGATGAATACCATTAGTTTAGGACTTACCTATTCGTTCGGAAGACCTCCATGTTATTGTGATTAATATGTCGTTGATAAAAGATAAAATAGATCCTGAGAATTTACCACAGCATGTGGCTATCATCATGGATGGTAACGGAAGATGGGCAAAATCTCGCGGCGAAGAAAGAACTTTCGGCCACAGAAATGCCATAAATGCTGTTAGGAATGCCATAAATGCGTGTAATGAAATACACATTCCGTATTTAACTCTTTATACCTTTTCTTCGGAAAACTGGAACCGTCCGGCAGAGGAAGTAAATACTTTAATGAATTTACTTGTAGAAACCTTATTGCTTGAAGCGGAAGAAATTTTCAGCAAAGGATTAAGAATGCACGTTATTGGAAATCTCGAAAAACTTCCCTCACTGGTAAAAGATCAGCTTTTACGCGTGGTGGAACTTACAAAAGAAAACACAAAAGGCAATTTGGTATTAGCAATCAGTTATGGTTCGCAGCATGAAATACTAAACGCCGTTAAAAGCATTAGCGAAGACGTAAAGGAAGGAAAGGTAGACATTGAAGATATTGATGAAAAATTATTCGAAAGTCACCTTTACACAAAAGATTTTCCGCCGGTGGATCTTTTAATAAGAACCAGCGGAGAAATCAGAATCAGTAATTTTCTCCTTTGGCAGATTGCTTATGCAGAGCTGCAGTTTTTAAACGTTCTGTGGCCGGACTTTACAAAAGATATTTTCTTTCAGTGTATTGTGGATTATCAAAACAAAGAAAGAAGATTCGGAATGACCGGAGAACAGATAAAAATTCAGTAAAATTTAAGAAAAGAAAGACTACGATAAAATGAAGTTTAGACTATTACCCATCATTATGTTTGTTGCTTCTGCACATTTTTATGGACAGGTAACTCCACAGGACAGCACACAGGTGAGCAATTCTGTACACGCAGAAAACCAAGCAGGGACGTACACCTTAAAAGACATCGTTGTAGATGGGGTTAAAAAATATACGCCGGCTCAGATCCTGAGATTTACAGGTTTGGTGAAAGGAGAATCGGTAGATATTCCGGGGCAAAAAATCAGCAATGCGGTAAAAAAACTTTGGGACACCCAATCTTTTTCTGAAGTAGAGGTTTATGTACAAAGTATTGAAGGCGAAACCGTTATTCTGAAGTTTTATCTGCAGGATCTTAAAGATCTTGGAGAAGTAAAATTTACAGGTAAAGGAATCGGAAAATCCAAAAATGAAAAAATGGCTAAAGATAATAATCTGAAGCCGGGAACAAAAATTACACAGAACTTGGTGTCAAGCCTTAAAACAAACGTTCCGAAAGATTTCATTAAAAAAGGATATGCCGATGCTAAAATTTCGATCCAGGAAAAAGTAAATGCAGGAGATCCTAATTTAGTAGACTGGACGATTAATGTAGATAAAGGCAAAAGAATCAAAATCGATCATATCGAATTCGAGGGAAATCAATATGTATCCGACAGAAAACTTAGAAAAAAAGCCTTTAAAGAAACAAAACAAAAAAGATTCGGAATTGGAGGAATCCTGAAATCTTCAAAATTCATTGAAGACAAATATCAGGAAGACAAACAAAACCTGATCAATTATTATAACTCTTTAGGGTACAGAGATGCTGCCATTGTTTCAGACTCAGTTTGGAGAAACAAGAGAAACAATTACGAGATCAATGTAAAACTTAAAGAAGGTAAACAGTATTACATCGGGGATATTACATTTACCGGAAATACCGTTTATTCTACAGACTATTTACAAAGACTTTTAGGATATAAAAAAGGAGAAATTTACGATGCGGTAGGTTTCAATAAAAAAGTAGGTGAAGACGGAGGTAAAGAAGACGATTCTGATCTCAAATCTCTTTATATGAATAGTGGATATCTTTTTTCTAATGTAACACCAGTAGAAAAATCGGTAGATGGAGATAAAATCAACCTTGAAATTCGTATTAATGAAGGAGAAAGAGCAACATGGAATAAAGTGACTTGGCAGGGTAATACAACTACTCATGATCATGTTATTTTACGTGCTCTTAGGACAAAGCCTGGTGAGCTCTTTAAAAAATCTGATATTAAAAGGACTTATTTCGATTTGGCAGGGATGTCATTCTTTGATCCTCAACAGGTTGGACAGGATATCCAGCCAAATCAGCAGGACAATACGGTAGATATCAACTGGAAGTTAGTAGAGAAAGGTTCTTCACAGGTTCAGTTACAGGCAGGTTACGGAGGTAACAGCTTTATCGGAACTTTAGGTTTAACGTTCAATAACTTCTCGTTAAAGAATTTCCTTAAATTCAAAGATTTTAAGCCGGTTCCTCAAGGTGACGGACAGACGTTATCTCTTCAGGCACAGGCTGGACAATATTTCCAGAATTACGGAGTTTCATTTACAGAACCTTGGTTGTTCGGAACAAGACCGACCGCACTTTCTGTAAGTTTAAATAACTCACGAGTAAAATATTCTGATGTTTACGGAAACGCACAGAAACTTAACATCTTCTCCGCTTCCGTTGGTTTAAACAGGTTGTTGAAATGGCCGGATGATTATTTCTCATTGTATACAGGTCTTCAGTACCAGAAGTACGATTTTAAGAACTATCCGTTCCAGTTTGGTGATGCCACAGAATATTATGGTTCTGCCAACAACTTAAGCATCAACTTAGGATTAAGCAGAAACTCGGCAGGTATCGACCCTATTTTCCCGACTGTGGGTTCCAACATAGACTTATCGGTGAAATTTACGCTGCCATATTCAGCATTCAACAATAAAGATTACTCTACTTTAAGTCCTACGGAAAAATACAAGTGGATGGAATTCTATAAAGTGAAGTTCAAAGCAGATGTTTACAATGAAATTATTGGAAAACTGGTTTTGAGATCTTCTGCTGAAATGGGATTCATGGATGGATATAACTCTAAATTGGGAGCTCCGCCGTTTGAAAGATTCTATGTAGGGGGTACCGGTTTATTCGGAGGTAGATATGACGGTAGAGAATTAATTCCGTTAAGAGGTTATGAAAATGCTTCTACTTACGGAGGAACTTCTCAGGACATTACTCCGACTGGGGGAGGTACTATTTATAACAGATTTACGTTAGAATTAAGATACCCTATTTCATTGAACCAGACAGCAAAAATTTATGCATTAACGTTCGCGGAAGGAGGTAACGTGTGGAATTCTTGGGGAAATTATAATCCTTTCCAGTTGAAAAGATCAGTGGGTGTTGGTGTGAGAGTTTATATGGGAGCATTTGGTTTAATTGGATTTGATTTCGCTTACGGATTCGACAAAACAATTTCAGGAACTGAGCCTTCTGGATGGAAGACGCATTTCTTGATGAACCAATCATTATAATCCACCTTATGAAAAATCTTAGAATTGTTTTATCATTTGTTTTATTCTTGCTTTTCGGTCTAAGCAACGCACAGAAAGTGGGTGTTGTGGATACGGAATACATTCTGAATAAAATGCCTCAATATAAAGAAGCTGAAGCAAGACTGAATGCACAAATTGATACATGGCAGTCCGAACTTCAGAACCTTCAGTCCGAATACGAAAGAAAAAGATCTGCTTTTGAAAGTGAAAAAGTTCTTTTGATCGGAGATCAGCTTAAACTGAGAGAAAAAGAAGTAATGGATCTGGAAAAAAATATCAAAACAACAACCAGTTTACGTTTTGGCGCTACCGGAGAAATTAAGAAACTGAGAACGAATCTGGTTCAGCCTTTTCAGGATCAGATTTGGGAAGCTATCAAAACAATGTCTGAAAAGAACGGTTTGGCGATAGTTTTAGATAAAACAAGCAATAATGTTATTTTTCTTCAAAAAAGATCCGATTATTCGGATAAAGTTTTAGCAATCTTATTAAAAGATGCTGAACCAAAAGAAAAAGGCAAAACAAAAAAATAAAAGTTTAACTTTTATTACATTTACAAATCTAAAAACAAATTAAATTATTTATTTACCAGTTATGAAAAAATTAAGTGTATTATTTGCAGCGGTAATGATGGTTGTATCGGTAGGTATGGCAAAAGCTCAAAAAATTGCAACTTTAGATGTTATAGGAATTCTTAACGCAATGCCTGAAAAGAAAAAAGCAGATGCTGATCTTAAAACTTTCTTAGATACTAAACAGGCTGAAATTAAGAAAAAAGCAGATGCAGGACAGGCTAAACTAAAGCAGTACTCTGAAGAAGCTCCAAAGAAAACAGCTGAAGAAAACAAAGCCAGAGAAGCAGAATTGGCAAAAATGCAGGAAGAAATCCAGCAGATGAACGATAAAGCTCAGAAAGATTTCGTTTCTAAACAGGATCTTGCCTACGAACCAATCGAGAAAAAACTGAATGAAGCAGTTTCTAAAGTAGCAAAAGCTAACGGTTATGATTATATTATGGATGCAAATTCTTCTGCATTCGTATTCAAAGGAGGACCGGATGCTACAGCTGCAGTGAAAAAAGAGCTTGGAATTCAATAGTATAGACTATAAGTCATTAAAAGAGAGGCGGAAGTGAAAAAATGTTTCATTAATAAGTTACTAATGAGATAATCTCAAAAAATATCAAAAAGCAGTTTCTTAAGAGACTGCTTTTTGATATTTTTTGACTATTAAATTTCCAGCCGTACACAAAATTTTCTTGCTTATTCAGTTTGTGTTGTTTAATGAAAAAGGAGTTCGTACCTTGTTAAAAAGCAAAATATAACAAAACGAACTCCTATGAGCCAAAGCCCGTACAAAAGTATTCTAAAATTTCTATCTAAGCATCATGAAGTAAAAAAAACGCTCAATTTCATAAGCGTCTTTTGATTTTATCGATGATGATTACCTCATGTATCTTACAAAAATCCAGTCATTTACAATCATTAATAATGGGTTTTTCAGAAGCAACGAACAAGGAAAGCAAGATCAAAAAAGTAAAACGTTTTTTGGATAGTAAATGGAATGGTTATCACGATTATTATCTTCCTTTTATAGAAGTATTTTTGAAAAATCTTATTTCTCAAAAAGAACTGGTTTTCATTATCGATGTTACCCAAAGCGCAGGAAACTGTATTACGTTGATGCTTTCCGCCCTTTGGAGAGGCTATCAATTCCGGTAATTTGGCTGGTTAAAGAAGGGGAAAAAGGATATTTTTCAGAAGAAAAGCATATGAAACTGTTAGAGGCGGTTAAAGAAATTATTCCTGAAAACGCCCGAAATATTCTTTTGGGAGATGGAGAATTTGATGGCAAAAAATTACGGGAAAAATTAGAGAAAACAGGTTTTGAATATGTGTTGAGAACAAGCAAAGATAAACTGATAAAGAATGAATGCAATGAGATATATCATTTTGAAAATCAAATCAATGGCTTTGAAAACGGACAGTATTGGTTTGAAAATGCAAGTGAAAATTCTCATGCGGTCTACTGGAAATCAAAACAATATCAAGATCCAATTTACCTTTTAACCAATTTAGATCTTGCATGTTTGGCGTGTGCATACTATAAAAAACGCTTTAAAACAGAGCTTTTGTTTAAGCAGTTAAAATCAGCAGGATTTAATCTGCAACGTTCAAAGCTTCAGGGAGAAAAGCGTTGTACAAACCTGATGATGATTCTTACCTTTGCCTTTGTACTATGCTTTGGCTTGGGTATTCTTTTGAAAAATAAAAAGAAATTGATCATCAATAAATTTTACCGATTTGATAGGATTCAAACTATAAAACCTCTTACTTTGGCACAAAAATGTTTAAACTCATGCGTGGATTTAACCCTACATTTTTTTCAAATAGCAACAAAAAATTTTTATGTACGGTTAGAAAACTATTAAATATAAAAATTAAATATTTTATTTCTCCTCTAAAAAACAAATTGCTGAGTTTGAATAATAGGGAAATTTGTTATTTAGATATTTTTTAATTAAAAAGCTGTCTTATTTTTGAGACAGCTATTTAGAATTTAATTAATTTGATGTGCAGTAACCTGCTTGGTCACAATAGTAGAAGCCTGCTTTATGATAACAACAAGCATAATTAGGATTACACCAAGTTGTTCCACATTTTACTAATTCATCTCCTCCTCCTGGTGCTATTTTAGCTCCTGATACATTTTTTAACTGATTTCTAGTTAATTTTTTTAAATTCTTCATTGTAATAATTTTTGTTCGTTGATAAAATTACATTAAAAAAAAAAATTAGCAACTAAAATTCTAAAAATTAACAAACATTTATAAAATAACATCTCACTTCGAGGTGGTTTTTTTATTTTTGCGGAATGGAAAAAGAAGTATCAACCACGGTAAAGGTCAGATTCAGCGACTGCGATCCTATTGGTCATTTAAACAACGTGAAATATCTGGACTATATGTTCAATGCCAGAGAAGATCATGTGGAAACATTTTATGGTTTCACCTATGAAGAATACACCAAAATGACGGGATGCACGTGGATTGCAATTCAGAATGAAATAGCCTATTTAAAGGAAGTACGATATAATACATCGGTTGTTATCAGCAGCAAGACCATTGAAGTGGCGGACAGAACAGCAAAAGTAGAAATCCTGATGAAAAGTTTAGATGAGAAAACAATTCATGCAGTATTATGGGTTACGGTAATCTACTTCAATCTTAAAACCAGAAAATCGGAAGTACATCCCGAAGAAATTAAAGAAACATTCAATAAGTTTTATGTAGATTTGGAACAGAAAGACTTCCAGCCGAGAGTTAAATATTTAAGATCACAAAACGCGAGAAACTCATGATAAAAAAAATTTTAGTAGTAGGAGGAAACGGGCAGCTAGGAAACTGCATCAGAAAAATAGCTCCGGATTTTGAACTGGATTATGAATTCATTTTTACAGATTCGCAGACTTTAGACATCACCAACGAAGATCAGATTAATACTGTTTTTACAGAAAATAAACCAGATTACTGTATCAATGCTTCAGCTTATACAGCGGTAGATATTGCAGAAACTGAAAAAGAAAAGGCTTTTGCTGTAAATGCAGAAGGGGTAGCTTCCCTTGCGCAGGCGTGTAAAGATGCTAAAACGATTTTCATCCATGTTTCTACAGATTATGTCTTTGATGGAGAAACTAATTTAAGTTATTCCGAAGACGATTTCACAAGTCCGATCGGAGTTTACGGAGAGTCTAAATTGAAAGGGGAAGAGCTTGCATTGGAAATTAATCCGAAAACAATCATTCTAAGAACTTCATGGCTGTATTCCGAGTTCAATAAAAACTTTGTGAAAACAATGCTCAATCTTTTTTCTCAGAAAGACGAGTTGGGAATTGTAGCAGATCAGTTCGGGCAGCCTACCAATGCAAATGATCTGGCAGAAGCCATCATGGACATTATCGAAGCAAAAGAAAAAATATACGGTGTTTTCCACTTTTCAAATTATCCGGAAACTACATGGTTTGAGTTTGCAAAAAAAATAGCTGAATTTTCTAAATCTTCAGTTAAATTAAATGCACTAACCACCGAGCAATATCCTACACCGGCAAAAAGACCCAAAAGAAGTACAATGTGTCTGGATAAAATTGAAGAAACGTATAAAATAGAACCTAAATATTGGGAAAACAGTCTTGAAGAATGCATTACTGTTCTTACAAAATAACCTATAATAAAGAATGAAAAATTTCATTATAATCATTTTAGCCTTTTTTATCCAACTTTGCAGCGCACAAAATGTATATCTTACAAAAGTTGTAAAAACGAAAGATAATACCGACAAATTTCTATATACAATTAATGAAAAAACAAAAGATGCTGAATATTTGGGCGAAATTGAAGTTCAGGGGTTCTGGAAGTATGATGATGAAGTCTTTTCATTAGTCTATAAAAAGGCAAAAGAAATCGGAGCTAATGCATTTTCATGGAAACCTTTTGAAAATATTGATGGCACTCCTCAGAATTTTAATCCTTCCAATTACAGATTAAATCTTTATTTTCTTCCGAAAGAACAATTTAAAGATCAGACGGGATATATGTATATCTTTGCTTCTTCTGAAAAAGATCAGAAAATAGCCATCAATAAGACAGATTATATTATTCCTCCCAGATCATTTTTAAAATTGAAAATGATCCCTGATGAAGTCTACACAATCTCAACAAAAAAATTATTAGGCTCAACCATTAAAATCCAGCCTAAAGAAAATACTTCCAATCAGTATTTCCAGATTTCGTCGGCAAAAATAAAATCGGACGAAAGTGGAGTAGGAGGGCTTAATCTGAAAAGCGGAGACATCATTGGTCTCGAAAAATCCTACGGAGAATTTTTAAGCACTATATATAATAAAGAAAAGCAGAGCAATTAAACTCTGCTTTTTTGATTTTTCAATAAACCTTTCCTCTCCAACACCTGCATCTCAAACCATCCATTTTCCCATTCAATCCGGTACAATTTCCCTCCAGAACGCAATATTTCCGTCTTTTTTCCATGATTTCACTGCCTGTTCAGCGGTTTTTCAAAATCAAAAATATCAAATCGTTTAATGTGGAAAACTATGGATGTCCCTATAAAGATAAATAAACCAGCATTTTAGAGCCTGAAGTTACCCACAATCGTGTATATGGCTTAAATATTATGTTAAATATATTTGGAAGCGGAGGGTTAAGGTCTCTATCTTTGCCCCACTGAAAAACGATAGAGCATCAGTAAGCGCAGAAGAGCTTTTTAGCTAAGCAATATTACTTAATGAATCCTGAGGGAAGACGGTAAAAGTCTTTTTAAAGCTACAGATTA
>NZ_JBBCQL010000067.1:0-19867 GCF_037149975.1 Chryseobacterium sp. VD8
TTTTGCAAAAGCGGCATTCAGGATAGTCATTGCGTTTCGGGTTCCGAGCTGTCTGTCGTGTCCGAAAGAAAACGTTCTGCTGTCGCACCATCCCAATTCCGGATCGTGGCATGAAGCACAGGCAATCTGGTTGGATTTTGAAAGTCTGGGATCGAAAAAAAGCGTTTTTCCTAAGAGTTCTTTTTCGGAAGAATAGGGATTATCTTTTGGAAACTCCACCTCTGGCAAATGTCCGATTTCCACAAAAGTCGGGGCAGATTCGGGATCAAGAACAGGTTTTGGCCATTGTGAAGAATCGCCTGAAGAATATAGTTTTCTCAGGTTATCCAAATAAGCATTTTTCTGGTTGATTTCTTTTTGCACCTTACTGTTTAAGCAATTATTCAAAAGCGAAACCAAAAGAAATAAGATCAAAATCCAACTTAAACTATTCTTCACGATTATCCAGAGTTTTGGCAAAAATAGGATATTTAATTGTTTTTAGAGATGTTTAAGTATAATGTAAGAAAACTCTGTGTAGAAATCATATTAGCCGGAAGTTCGGCGTTCCGTAGGAACGCTATCTTTATAACATTCATTGACAATTATAGATATCAATCCGCAAGACTGCTTGATAGCCCTATTCTTATTTCTACACAGATTCTGCTTCTAAAGGAACAAAATCTTTACTTTGACAACTTAAAAGTTTAAACCATTTTATTTAAATTTCGGAAAATTTCATGTTTTCTTACATGCTTTAAGCCAATAAAAATCTTTAAAAACCGTTTTCACTATGAACTTTTCACGAACATGATTAAAGTTCAGATTAAAGCCTTAATTTTATGCTCTC
This sequence comes from Chryseobacterium sp. VD8, assembly GCF_037149975.1. Lineage (NCBI taxonomy): Bacteria > Pseudomonadati > Bacteroidota > Flavobacteriia > Flavobacteriales > Weeksellaceae > Chryseobacterium > Chryseobacterium sp. VD8. Next base: position 830 of record NZ_JBBCQL010000067.1, read on the forward strand.
TTCACATACAGGAGATGTAATAATTTATATTTAGCGAATTATTCAAATAATAAACAAACTTACATGCAGACATTATCATTTAAAATTGCCACTACCGCAGCAACAATTTGCTTCAGTACGGCAGTTTTTGCCCAGCAGAAATATTCTGTGAGCGGTACTGTAAAAGATAAGAAAAACGGAGAGCTTCTCATAGGCGTTACAGTGAAAGTTGCTGAAGATCCCACCATTGCTGTGGTTGCCAACGATTACGGCTTCTACTCTCTTTCTCTTCCCAAAGGAAATTATACTTTGATGATCTCTAATCCCGGTTTTAAGGATTTTACGAAAAGTATTACCGTAGAAGATAACATCAAGCAGGATCTCGAACTGAGTTCCGGAGAAGCGGAAGCTGAAGAAAGAACCGGGAAAATTGATGAAGTGGTAATTTCCGGAGTGAAAAAGGATAAGAACCTCACCTCTGCACAGATGGGAACCGAGACTCTTAGCATTAAAAATATTGAAAAACTTCCGGTTCTGTTTGGAGAAAAAGATGTTCTGAAAACCATACAGCTCCTTCCGGGAATCAAAAGCAACGGTGAAGGAAACAGCGGATTCAGTGTAAGAGGCGGTGCAACAGATCAAAATCTGATCTTACTGGATGAAGCTTCCGTTTATAATGCATCCCATTTGCTTGGATTTTTCAGTACGTTCAACAGTGATGCGCTGAAAGATGCAAGTATCATCAAAGGAAACAGTCCTGCCCAATACGGAGGAAGGCTTTCTTCGGTTCTGGATGTAAAAATGAAGGACGGAAACAACAAAGAATACAATGTAAACGGAGGATTGGGATTAATCAGCAGCCGACTGAGTGTGGAAGGTCCCATTCAGAAGGAAAAATCTTCTTTCATTGTGTCCGGAAGAAGAACGTATGCCGATCTTTTTCTAAAAGCAACAGACGATTTCAAAGACAGCAAACTGTATTTTTATGATCTGAATTTAAAAGCCAACTATCAGATCAATGAAAACAACAGATTGTATTTATCGGGCTATTTCGGGCGAGATGTTTTAGGCTTAGGCGATACGTTTTCAAGTGATTGGGGAAATACAACAGCTACCCTGCGCTGGAACAGCATTATCAGCAGCAAATTATTCTCCAATACTTCATTAATCTACAGCAACTACAATTATAATGTAAGCTTAAGCAGCAATAATAACACATTCGGACTGAGCTCCAAAATTGAAGACTGGAACCTGAAACAGGATTTTTCATGGTTTGCAGGGAATAAGCATTCGGTGAAGTTTGGGCTGCAGTCTATTTATCATACCATTACGCCAAGCAGCGCTTCCGGAACCAGTGTAAGCAGTTATCCGAGAAACCCGAGATATTCCTGGGACAATGCTCTGTATATTAATGATGATTTTAAAGCTACCGAAAACCTGACAATCAACTACGGAGCCAGACTTTCCCTGTTCAGCGTTTTGGGAGGAGATGTATTTAACACATATGAAAACGGAGTTCTCACAGATTCTGAATTTGTGGAGAAAGGAAAATTCGGGAAAACATACATTAATGTAGAACCTAGAATTACGGCAAACTACAGGATTAACGAAGTAAGCAGTATTAAAGGAGGCTATTCCAGAAATACCCAGAATTTACACCTTTTAAGCAACAGCGGAAGCGGAAATCCTACCGATCAGTGGATTGGAAGCAGCTTTACGGTAAAACCTGAAATTGCAGATCAGGTAAGTTTAGGCTACAGCAGAAATTTCAGTAACAACAATTATGAAATCAACACTGAAATCTACTACAAGTCTCTTCAGAACCAGATTGATTATAAAAATGGAGCTCAGATTACTTTTGATACAGCAGCGGATGTGGAAAGCGAACTGCTGTTCGGAAAAGGAAGAGCATACGGACTTGAAATTATCGCCAAAAAGAAGAGCGGAAGATTAACCGGATGGATCTCCTACACCTTATCTAAAACGGAGAGAAAAATCGACGGAATCAATAATAATGAATGGTACAACGCAAGACAGGATAAAACGCACGATCTTTCAATTGTTGCCACTTATCAGCTGAATCCGAAATGGACTTTTTCAGGGCTTTTTGTGTACAGCACCGGAAATGCAGTCACGTTCCCGACCGGAAAATATGAACTGAACGGACAGACGGTTTTCCAGTACAGCAGCAGAAATGCAGACAGAATGCCTTCTTACCACAGGCTGGATTTTAACGCAACTTACGAACCTGTAAACAATAAACGCTTTAAAGGATCATGGTCCTTCGGAATTTATAATATTTACGGCAGAGAAAATGCTTACACCATTACGTTTGAAGACAATCCGGATAAACCGGGAACAACACGCGCAATGCAGACTGCCCTGTTCAGATGGGTTCCAAACATTACGTATAATTTCAAATTTTAATTCATGAAAAATATATTTTTAATCATACTGTCTTTATTTTTAGTCACTTCCTGCGAAAAAGAAATAGATCTGGATCTCGAAGATCAGAGTGGACAGATTGTTATTGAGGGAAACATTACCGATCAGGCAGGACCTTATTTTGTGAAGATTACCAAATCCGTAGCCTTTACACAGGCGAACCAATATCCTGCCGTTACAAATGCGCAGGTTATTTTAAGTGACAATACAGGACAGACGGAAACCCTTCAGTATGCCGGAAACGGAAATTACAAAACGTCCACCTTTGTGGGACAGCCCGGAAGAATTTATACGTTAACCATTAACACAGAAGGAAAACAGTATACCGCACAGAGTACAATGCCACAGGCAGTTTCTTTTGACGGTCTGGAGCAGGATTCTTTCCTTGTGGCAGGACAGACAAGCTATACGCTTCTGCCTCTTTTCGTTGATCCGGCAACTTTAGGAAACCGTTATCTGTTTGTGTATACGGTAAACAATAATCCGAAAAAATTCTTCTCAGAATTTTCCGATAATGTGAACAACGGTTTACCGAACCAGAGACCTCTTCTGCTTCCCAACGACGACAGCAACGCGAATGATATTAAAGTGGTTGCGGGAGATGTTATTCATGTAGAAATGCAGTGTATCGATGATAAAGTGTATACCTATTATTCTGCACTTCTTCAGCTTTCAGGAAGCGGTCCCGGCGGCGGAATTACTCCCACCAATCCGCCAAGCAACATCAGCAACGGCGCTTTAGGCTATTTTTCAGCGCATACTGTAAGAACAAGAACCGCTGTTATCCAGTAAAAATTAAATAAAAGCTATCTGTACTTCCGGATAGCTTTTTTTGACTTCTGTAAACAGCTGACCTTTCAGTTCTTAAAAATTTATTATAGAATTAATACGATGTGATGTAACAAATATTCTCTTTATGGTGTCTTATGTAGGAAACATTATTTTTTTACATGAAAAATATTTTGATACCCATTGCCTTTTTAGCAGGCATATTTACATTTGCACAGGCTGAAAAGGATACCATAAAATCTAAGGAGAAGGCTATTGAAGGAGTTACCGTAACGGTAAGAAAACCAACCATTGAATCCAAAGTAGACAGAACCGTTTTTAATGTTTCCAACAGCTCTATTCTCGCAGGAAACACCACTTGGGACGTCTTGAGAATGACTCCGCTGGTAAGTATCGATAACAATGATGCCATAAAAGCTGAAGGAGAAACCGTAACGGTATACATCAACGACAGGAAGTCTGTTTTTACAGGAAAGGAACTGAAAGAATACCTGAAAACCATTCCTGCGGATAATCTGATGAAGATTGAAGTAATTACAAGCCCGTCTTCGCGCTATGAAGCAACTGGATCTGTCATCAATATTGTTTTGAAAAAGCGTGATGATGAAGGAATAAAAGGGAGTGTTACCTTAAACAACAGGCAGAACACCAAAAACTCTCAGTATACCAACCTGAATTTAAATTACCACCGCAAAAGCTTTACACAGACCTTCATCGGAAGCTACAGCGACAATACCAACGTACAGAGCAATTCCAGTCTTTATAAAGTGGATGCCGAAAATTCTGAAACCTACAGAAATTCTAAAACCATAGGGAGATACAAAAGTCCTTCCCTTTCTTCCACTTCAGAATTTGAACTGAATAATAAAAATACTGTAGGTGTAATTCTTGAATATTACCAAAGCAACTCTTTTTCCAATACCGATGCAGACGGATTGAGAAATGTTAACGGGCTATTCGAAAACTCATATCTTCAGAACCAAAATTCTACGGGACTTAACAGAAACTTCGGCTCCAATATTTTTTATAAATGGTATGATAAGGAAAAGAATAAAATCCTTGACATTAATTTGGGTTCCAATTATTACGGGCAGTCGAGTGACGATTATTTTGTAAAGAACATGCTTTATAAATCCAAACCGGCTGAAAAACAGGAAATCGGAGTTCTTACAGATACCGAAAACAGAAATTATTACCTGAAAATAGATTACACGCAGCCTATCGGAAAAGAAGGCGGAAATTTTGAAGTCGGCGGAAAGATCGATTTTAATAATAATGTGATCCCAAACAGCTTATATGGAAATATGCTTACAGGACTAAGTTCCGGAGATATTTTCCACTATGAAGACAACATCAGTTCCCTGTACGCCAACTACAGCAAAACATTCTTTAAAAAACTGGAAACCAGGATCGGACTCCGTTATGAATATATTGATTATAAAATACGTCAGGATAATGCCGGAACTTCAAGAAGAGATTCTTACGGAAAACTGCTGCCCAATATTTTATTGAAATATTCTTTTTCAGACAATTATGATTTAAGTTTAACGTATAACAAAAATATCTGGAGACCGTGGTATGCGGAATTCAATCCGTTTATGATCCCGAACAGCGACGGATTCTACAGCCGTGGAAGCATCGATCTGGAACCCAACCCAAGCGACAGGGTTTATATGAAGTTAGGCATTCATAAAAAATACTTTATCTCTGCGAGATATATGTTTACCGATCAGGATTACTGGACCAATTACGTAACGGGAACCATTAATGATATCAACGGAAATCCTCAGAATATCACCATTACCCAACCCTCTAACTTTTTCGGGAAAGTGCATAAGTATTACGTCTTTGCCAATACGAACCAGACTTTCTTCAAAAATAAATTTACGGTGAATCTTGGTCTGGGATGGTATTATATTGACAACAGCGATTTTAACAAGAAAAACGGTTTGGAAAATGCCAATAACTACATCAGCTACCTGAGTGCTTCCACCAACCTTACGTACACGAATCTGTTTAATAAAAATATCAATCTGAGCGCATGGGTGGAAGTTTCTAACCAGAACAACGGAAATTCTACGACGAACAAAGCGAATGTCTTTCATAATATTTCTGCCACAAAGATATTCCCGAAAACTCAGATGGAAGTCAGTCTTCAGCTCATGAATATTTTTCAGCGGCCGAATTACGATGCCACCACTTTTGTGCAGGGAGGAACTTTCCGAAATGCTTCGAAATGGGACTGGTACGGAGCATCTATTTCATTTGTAAAACGTTTCGGAAACCAGAAAGTAAAAGAAAATACCAAAACTGATGTTGAGAAAAACGGCGGCGGCGGAAAATAATTTTAATGTTAAATTTTAGTACGGATGATGGATGAATTTTCATTGTCCGTTTTTTTTATACACTTTCAATTTATCCTAATTTTATGTTCTATGGTGGTCTTTTTAAAAACGCTAAGTTCGCTGAGGCTGTTTTGAAATTTATGTGAATATTTTTCGAGCGCAAGGGCGTGAAACTCAGCTAATGATAATGATGATTTTTAAATCTCTGAAATTTTTATTTCACTTTAAGTTTTGGCTAAAGCCCATTCCTATTGATAATTTGTATTGATTTTGAATTGAACTCACGTTAATTTTCATCATCACACTTAACGTTCTTTTGAAAACGCTAAGTTTGCTGAGGTTTTCTTTAAAATTTATGTGAATATTTTTCGAGCGCAACGGCGTGAAACTCAGCTAATGATAATCATGGTTTTATATCTCTGAAATTTTTATTTCACTTTAAGTTTTGGCTAAAGCCAATTTATTTCGTAGAAAGATTAAAATGGGCTAAAGCCCATTCCTATTGATAATTTGTATTGGTTTTGAATTGAACTCACGTTAATTTTAATCATCACACTTAACGTTCTTTTTTGAAAACGCTAAGTTCGCTGAGGCTGCTTTGAAATTTATGTGAATATTTTTTTGAGCACAAGGGCTTGAAAATCAGCCAGTGATAATCATGGTTTTTAAATCTCTGAAATTTTAATTTCACTTTAAGTTTTGGCTACAGCCAATTTATTTCATAGAAGAAATATTGAAATGGGCTAAAGCCCATTCCTGCTGATAATTTGTATTGGTTTTGAATTGAACTCACATTAATTTTAATGATAACACTTAACCTTCTTTTTTGAAAACGCTTTTATAATAAAAAAGCCGGAAAAAGATGAAATATCTTTTTCCGGCACTGATTCTTAAAAATCTTTGAAATTACTGTTTACGGATTCGGTAGAGTCTGCCTCCGTCTGTCACCGCATATAAATTACTATCTGTTCCCTGTGTAATATCTCTGAAACGTTGGTTTTCGTTTGAAAGAAGCCTTTCTTCGCCTATTACTTTGTTGTTTTCCATAACCAGTCTCGCGATATGCATTCCGCTTAGGGAAGCTACGAAAAGATTATTCTGCCATTCCGGAATGGTGTTTCCTTTATAAAAAGTGATTCCGCTTGGCGAAATTACAGGATCCCAGTAATAAACCGGCTGTTCCATTCCTGCCTGCTGCTGAATTCCGGCTCCGATGGTGGCTCCGCTGTATTCAATTCCATAAGTAATGGTAGGCCAGCCATAATTTTTACCGGCTAAAACCCTGTTGATTTCATCTCCGCCTCTCGGTCCGTGTTCACTCTGCCATAATTCTCCCGTTAAAGGATGGATGGCAATTCCCTGCGGATTTCGGTGTCCGATGCTGTATAATTCCGGCAAAGCTCCGGATTGCGAAAATGAAGGATTTCCAGAAGCGGGTTGTCCGCTGGTTGTAATTCTCAGGATCTTGCCTAAAGCTGCGGTTACAGACTGTGCAAGAGGTCTTGTAGAAAGATCAGAACGTTCTCCCGTACTCACAAAGAGATTTCCTGTGTTATCAAAAGCAATTCTTCCTACGTAATGAAGATTTCCCACATTGGCAGAAGGATTTGCCCTGTAGATCACCACAGGATTTTCAATCATAGTTTCTGAACTGGAGAGTCTTCCTTTGGCTACTGAAGTTATATTTCCGCCTGAAACATTTTCAGAGAAAACCCAATATACCATTCTGTTGGAGGTAAACTGCGGATCTACACAAACGCCAAGCAGACCACCCTGTCCTCCGGAATTTACGGAAGGAAGTCCTGTTATAGCACTGCTTACAGTTCCGTTACTGCTTATAATCCTCATGGTTCCTGCTTTCTCGGTTACGAGAAGTCTTCCATCCGGCAGAGATGTAATTCCCCATGGCGAAGCTAATGATGAGGTAACGACTTCACTTACATAAGGTGTGGAAGTTTTTGCGCCGTTCGCTCTGGTCTGTCCTGCAAAAGCCGGCTGATAATTGGTATTTGCCGAATTGGTCTCAACAGGAGGAAGTGATGGTCCGTTATTTCCGCCGCTGTCATCAATAGTGTCTGAACAGTTTGCCAGTAATAAAGACACGGCAATTAATCCATAATAGCTTGTTATTTTCATATTTAGAGATTTTGGTGTACTGAAGAATTTTATTTTCACAAACAAATTACCTGCCGTAAATCCTATCGTCGTGGAATTCCCGCAAAAATATTCAATCGGTTACACTGATAATAGGATTTCTTTAAAATTTCAATAATTGATTAAGAAAATTTTAAGACTTAAAATGAAAGTATGGCATGAATATTATTATAATTAATATAAACACGTTGAAGATGGAAAACCTGTTAGCCAATAAAGATTTAATAAACAACTATTTAAAGTTAGTCATAAAACTGCAATTCAATACGGAAATTGATTTAAAAGGAGAATATACATTTACCGAAAATCTGGTTTCCAAGAAACCTATTATAGCAACTACTTTCTCTGAAAGAATTTTGTCCAGCCCCGATATAAAAACGGTTTTGACATCTGTAATTACAGAAATTAATATCGGCGTCTGTACCACAGAACAGATGAGAAAAGCAGTTCAGGATTATCCGGAAGCAGATTCACGGGAAATGCAGGAAATTGTTTAAATAAAACTCCCTGTACAGCTTTTTGTACAGGGAGTTTTATTTTTTGAGAGAATTACTTTAAACTTTCCGAAGATTACTGCAGGTACTTTGCTACTTTGTCTTCTAAATCTTCAAGATTAAAAGGTTTGGCAACATAATCATCCGCCTGAGCTTCCTGCGCCAGAGCCACAATGTCGTTATTTGCCGTTACATAGATCACGGGAATGCTTTTAAATTCCTGATGATTCTTCAGAAGCCTTGTTGCTTCCACTCCACCAATTTTGGGAATCCAGTTGTCCATAAGGATAACATCCGGCTGGAACTGTTCTACTTTCTCCAAAATGTCATGTGAAGTTTCCGAAATTTCGACCTGATAACCATTTTCTTCAAAAATGATGGTGATGACTTCTAAAATAGTTTTATCATCATCAAAAATCAAAATTTTCTTCTTATTCATATATACTTAACTTTAGTTAGGGGTTACATTTTTTTATAACTGATTGATATAATCTGCCAGATTATCGGGTTTAATAATGAGGTCAAAATCAATCTCTTCTACGGCGTGTTTCGGCATATAATCCACTTCTGCCGTTTCAGGATCCTGAATCCAGACTTTTCCGTTATTTTTTTTGATGTATGCCAAACCTTCCACTCCGTCTGCATTGGCTCCGGAAAGCAGTACACCAATCATTTTTTCACCATACACTTCCGCTGCAGATTTAAAGGTGACATCAATGGAAGGGCGGGAATAATTCATTTTTTCCGAGCTGTCCAGAGACATCAGATTTTTATTTTCAAACAATAAATGATAATCTGCGGGAGCAATGTAAATTTTATTGCTTTGAATTTCTGTTTTATCCTCAATCTCAATAACTTCTACAGGCGAAAACTGCTGTAGAAAAGTCTGCAGAATGTTGTTGGAATGTGCCTTTCTGTGAACCACCAGCAAAATGACAAAATCCAGCTTTTCCTTTATTTTTTTTATCATTTCGAGAATGACCTGCAAGCTTCCTGCGGAACCTCCGATAGCAATCAGTTCAATATTTGTATTATTCGTTTTCATGATAAAACAGCTTACTGATGATCTACTTTTTTCCAGATCTTCTGATCATCCACCTGATTATAATTTTTATCTAATTTAGAAAATCTAAGCGTTTCTTTTGCACCTAAAGCTAAAAAACCTAAATTTTCCAGACTGTTGTCGAAAAGACGGAAGACTCTTTCCTGAAGCCCCCGATCGAAATAGATAAGAACGTTTCTGCAAATAATCAGCTGAAAACTGTTGAAAGAGCTGTCTGAAACGAGATTATGCGTAGAAAGAATTAGCTTTTCCTGAAGGCTTTTATCAAATTTTACACTGTCATAATTCGCGGTATAATAATCTGAAAAATCTTTTTTCCCTCCCGATAAAATATAGTTTTCAGAATACAGTTTCATCTGCTGTAAAGGAAAAACTCCTGCTCTTGCTGTTTCCAGAACGGATGGATTAAGATCTGTCCCGTAAATTAAAGATTTATGGTAAAGATTTGCCTCTTTAAGCAAAATAGCCATGGAATAGGCTTCTTCTCCGGTAGAGCATCCCGCCACCCAGATTCTGATGAGCGGATAGGTTCCCAACTGCGGAAGAATTTTCTCCCGTAATGCTTTAAAAAACTGAGGATCGCGGAACATTTCCGTTACGTTCACAGTAATTTCTTCGATGAATCTTTTCAGGTATTCCGGATCATTAAGTATTGTATATCTCAACTCGGCAAAGCTTGTAAATCTGTCAATCAGGCATATACGGTTCACCCTGCGCTTGAAAGAAGCGCGGCTGTATTCTGAAAAATCGTAACCATACATATCGTAGACATCTTTTATGAGATACTCTACTTCTTCATCTTTTACAATACTTGGTTCCAGCATTTACGATAATTTTTCAATAGCGTTCATTAAAAGGTCTACATCTATCGGCTTGGAAACATAATCTGCAGCTCCCGCATCCAGACATTTCTGGCGGTCTTCCGGCATTGCCTGTGCAGTAACTGCGATTACGGGAATATTGCTGATAGAAGGGGTATTTTTTATCATCTTTATGGCTTCATACCCATCCATTTCCGGCATCATCATATCCATCAGAACCACATCAAAATGGTTGTCTTTATTCAAAACTTCAATGGCTTCCTGTGCCATTGTACTGCTTTCAATCTGGTAGCCTCTGGCTTTCAGGGTGAGCTTTAAAGCAAATATATTGCGCGGATCGTCGTCCACGATCAGAATTTTTTTATTCATCAGTATTTTAGCTGTTTAACTTTCATATAACCAAACACGAAGTAAGGATAGTAGTTGATCGATATCCACCGGTTTGGAGATATAATCTGAAGCCCCTGCGGTAATGCATTTTTCACGTTCTCCGATCATGGATTTTGCTGTAATGGCAATAATCGGCAGTCTTTTGAATTTAGGCATTTTCCTGATTTCCTTGATCGCCTCGTAACCATCAAGTTCAGGCATCATCATATCCATCAGGATCACATCTACATCAGGATTTTCTTTAATCTGCTGGATCGCATGGTTTCCGTCCATGGCGACAACAACTTCCACTTTATATTTTTCCAGTGCTTTGGTAAGGGAGAAAATATTACGGACATCATCATCGGTAATGAGTATTTTTTTACCGCTTAAAACTTCCGTAAGCGATCCCATTGTTTTGCTTCTTACGTTTTCAATGGAATTATTTTTCTCTTCCACCAAATGCAGGAACAATCCTACTTCATCCAGAATTCTCTGGTAAGAATGTGCTGTTTTTACAACAATGGAGTCTGCATACTGTTTGATTTTCAGTTCTTCGGATTTGGATAAATTTCTTTCGGTAAAGATGATGATCGGAAGATTCTCCAGCCCTTCATAACTTTTTATGGATTCTATAATTTCGTATTCGTTTCCTCTTGAAGCTCCGATGTCCAGAATGACGCAGTCTACATGATTGGCTGTTAAAGCTTTTACGCTGTCTTCCACATTATTTTCTACCGACAACGAAATATTGAAATTGCTGAGGAAATAAGACAATGCACTTGCGTGTTTTGCGTTTTCTTCTACAATTAATACTTTCTGCGGACCTTTTTTAAGAGCTTCTTCAATCTTTCTGAAAACATCGGTCATCTGATCCAGTGCTACAGGTTTGCTGATAAAATCAATCGCACCTTTCATGAGGCTTTCATTTTTTACATGAAGTGCAGACATCATGTGTACCGGAATGTGTTTTGTTTCCGCATTGGATTTTAAATCATCCATTACCTGCCATCCGTCTTTTACAGGAAGCTGAACATCCAGCAGAATTGCCTGCGGACGATATTCCAATGCTGCAGCCAGACCGCGGTCTCCTCTTACTTCAATCACAGCTTTATAGTTCTGCAAATGAGCATATTTCAGCAATGCTTTGGCAAAATTGGTATCATCTTCGATAATCAAAATGGTTTTATCTCCTTCCTGAATGGTATTTCTGTCATCGTCCACATTTTCAGGAATCTGAAGTGTATTCACCGCTTCTTTTTCTTCCGTCTGTTTTTCATCAAGAATATTCTGGATTTCTTCAACATCTTCACGGATGATTTCCACCAGATTCTGATCTTTTTCAACATGAGGAACTTCAGGAACTGCTTTTACAGGAATACTTAAACTGAACTCACTTCCTTCATCCACTTTACTTTTTAAGGTAAGCTCTCCGCCTAATAATCTGGCAATTTCACGACTGATCGACAGTCCAAGACCTGTTCCCCCGAATTTTCTCCTTGTGGAACCATCTGCCTGCTGAAATGCTTCAAAAATGATTTTCTGTTTGTCTTCTGCGATCCCGATTCCCGTATCTTTTACGGAAAATATAATAAAATCTGCTTTTTTAGGATCTTTTTTAATATTTAAATCGATGCTTCCTTTTGTGGTAAATTTCAAGGCATTCGATAATAGGTTTCTCAAAACCTGATCGACTCTTAAACGGTCAGTTTCAATGTTTTTCTGAACGGATTCGTCGATATTGATATTAAACTCTAGCTTTTTCTCCTGAAATACCGGATTGAAAAGGTCTTTTAAATCTTTTATCACATCATTGATCACCACATCCTGATATTCAAGTGTCATTTTTCCTGATTCTATTTTTGCAAGATCCAGAATTTCATCAATTAACGTTAATAAGCTGCTTCCTGAGCTTTGGATTACTTTTGCAGATTCTATCTGATCTTCGTTAAGATTTTCATCCGGATTTTCTGCCATCAGTCTGGAAAGAAGGAGAATTGAATTCAGCGGTGTACGAAGCTCATGAGACATATTTGCAAGGAACTCAGATTTGTATTTCGTACTTAGGGCAAGTTCTTCTACCTTTTTCTGAATTTCTGTGTTGCGCTCTGCAATCAAATGATTTTTTTCTTCCAATAATCTTGAACGTTCTTCCAGCTCTGCATTTGCCTGCATTAATTCTTCCTGCTGAACTTTCAGCTCTTCTTCCGAAGCCTGAAGTTTTTGGGTCTGTGCTTCGAGCTCGGTATTCAGATTTTCAAGTTCAGAATGCTGTACCTGCAGTTCTTCTGACTGCGCCTGTGTTTCTTCAAGTAACTGCTGTTCTTTTTCGCGGCCTTTTGCTGCGCTTAAAGCAATTCCTATATTTCTGCTGCACTCTACGAAATAATCGACTCTGTCTTTTTCAAAGTTGGTAGTTGAACCTAATTCCAGAACTCCGATAATGAAACCGTCTGCAAAAATCGGGATCAGCATAATCCCGTAAATCTGGATCGTGCTGCTTGCAAAGGTTACCACAAAATCATCTTCATGAAGATTATTGTACACCTGAGTTTTTTCGCTGATGAAAGTCTGACCTACCATTCCTTCTCCCGGTTCGAAAACTTTTTTCATGTTGTTTTCCAGACCAAAAGCTACGTTCAGCTTAAGTAATCCTTCATCATACAGGTAGATTGAACCATTGATGCAGTTTCCGTATTCGATAAGCTGGTGTAAAGACGCTTTGGCAACATCTTTCACCGATTTATTGCCTACCAGAGATTCATTAAGAATGGCAAGACCCTTCTGTCTCCAGTCGCTTTTATTAATGGTATCGAAAGACAATTTCAGGGACTCCGTCATATTATTTAAAGAATCTACCAATTCTCCGAGATCATCTTCTGCAGTATCTACGACTCTCTGGTCATAATCTCCGTTGGCAATTCTGTTGGCAATCTGCTTAATGGCACTTACTCTTCTGGACATTTCCTGATCTTTTGCTTTCAGCATTTTTTCAAGTTTGTCTCTTCTGATGAGATCTGCTCTTAATTTGATGTAGAAAAATGCAGTAACCACAACTGCTGCGATAGAAGAAAATATAATAAAGAAAACGGTAGTTCGGGAAGATTTATTAAGATCTTTGGTTTTTATGGCAAGCTGATTTTCTTCGTACTGAGAAAATTCTTTTACAATCTGTCTGCATCGGTCCATATGCTGCTTGCTTTCCTCGATCTGTTCCTGCGTCATCATCACTCCTCTTCTTCGGTTTTCTACAAAGAGCTTCATGTTGGCAAGGTTGATCTCTACATTTTTCTCCAGCAGATCCAGAAGTCTTTTCTGATGTGGATCTGTAATTCCGAGACTTCTTGCATATTCAAAGGTTTTGGAATATTCAGAAATACTTCTTTTAAAGGGTTCCAGAAAACTTTCCTGACCGGTAAGCTGATATCCCCTGTTTCCTGTTTCCGCATCCAGAACAGCCACAAGAACATCTTTTACTGCCGTTACGACACGTCTGCTTTTGCCAACACTTTCGCGGTGATCCATCTGGTTCTGTATACTGAAGTATGAAGCCAGTGAACTTGCGATCAGGATCAGGATGGAAAATCCTACCCCGAACTGAAGATTTCTTATAAATTTTTTCGGCATGGAAAATTAATTTAAAGGTAAAGTGAAATAAAATGTAGATCCTTCATCTACTTTGCTGGAAACTCCAATATTTCCGTGGTGCTGTTTGATGATTTCGGAACAGATGAAAAGACCGATCCCCATTCCCTGAAACTGGAGTGAAGATTCTTCTACACGGTAAAATTTATTGAAAACAGCTTCCTGCTTGAAATCCGGAATCCCGATTCCGAAATCTGTAACACTTACTCTTACTTCCTGTTCTTCTTCATCTACAAAAGTGGTTACAATAACCTGATTGTTCTGTGGTGAATATTTTATGGCGTTCGTTAAAAAGTTAATGAGAACCTGCTCGATGCGAATTTCATCCAGCGGAATTAAAATATCCGGTTTTACTCCGTCTCGTTTGATCTTCACTCTGCTTTCGTGCGTCTGCACAATTGTATCGATTGCGTTGCTGATAACGCCTTCCAGATTTGTAGGTTTTTTGGTGATTTTCAGCTTTCCGTTTTCGATTTTGGAAACGTCAAGAAGATCTGTAATTAAAGTATTCAGTTTTTCGATCTGATCCTGTACTTTGTTAAGAAAACCGGCTTCTGCACTTTCTTTATCAAGTTTTAATTTTCTTTCCAGCAGCTGTACATATGCTTTTATACTGGTTAAAGGTGTTTTTAGTTCGTGGCTCGCAATACTCAGGAATTCATCTTTTTCTTTTTCTACCTTCTTCTGATCGTCTATATCTGTGAAGGTTCCTACCCAGTTTTTGATTGCGTTTTCCTCGTACACGGGAGTTACGCGCAAAAGATGGTAGCGGAAATCGCCCGTTTCTCTATTTTTTATCCTGACTTCAAGATCTAAGGATTTTCCTCTTTTCCTGCAGCGTTCAAATTCTTCTTTAATTTTATAATCATCCGGATGTGTTTCGGGAAAGTCTTTTTCAGAATCAGAATACTCATACCATTTACCGTTTACGAAATCTACAGTTCCCTGCTCATTCAGGGTAAAAGCAATCTGAGGGAGAGATTCAAGCATTAAATGAAAATGATCGATCTGCGATTTCATAGTTACCTGAGATTCTCTTCTTCCTTTTACCTCAAGCTCAAGACTCTGCTGCGTTTTTTTCATCGCAAGATTCTGCTCCTGAAGGTTGTAGAAAGTTTTTACTTTCAGCATGAGAATTTCCGGATCTACAGGTTTCGTTACATAATCTTTTCCTCCGGAAGCGTAGCCGCGTGTGATAAATCTTTTCTCGGTATTCACAGCCGACAGAAAAATGATAGGTACTTCTTTTGTTTTGCTGTAGCCCGCTAAAGTTTCTGCCACTTCAAAGCCATCCATATCCGGCATTTGAACATCCAAAATAATCAGTGCGTAATCATTTTTCAAAGCTTTTATTAAAGCTTCTTCACCGGAATCTGCTGTATCCACCTGAAAATCCTTGGATTCGAGTAATTTTTTGAGTGAATAGAGATTACTTTGGTTGTCATCAACAATTAAGATCATATAAACTTAAAATCAATAATTAATTATATTTACTTCAGCTTCAAAAATACTCACAATATTTCGAAAAACAGGAATTTTTTACCTATTATCAAAACACATACCACAATAGCTGAAAAAAAATTTATCATCTGTAAATTTTAAAAAAAAAATTCTGATTTTTTTTCTTTCTTCAATTCAGCTATTTAAGAGTAAAATTTTAACCACATACCACATTTTTAGTTAAAATTTTAATTTAATAAAATTATTCACGGCACAGTGTTTGAATACAGGATAACAACACTTTTTCACTTAAATATATTTTTCAAAATTAACCCACGTTTTATTGCGTGGGTTTGTTTTATTGTTCTTATATTTGCAGTGAATTTCTCATGTTTAATTTGAGTTTTCATGGTTATTAGTTTTTATCCCCGCCGAAAGTCGGGGATTTTTTTATGTATTTTATTCAACATATTTCACTTTTTTAAAGCACTTATTTTCTGAATATTATTCTTAAATCTCATCAATTTGTTTAAAAAAGTAAAGATGATGGCACAACTTGTGATATAAGTAAGATACACTTAAAATCATAGATATGCCGATACAGATACAAGTTGCCCAATGTACAGAATGCAAAGGCTACACTTCCGCTGCCCCACTCGATTCCAAACATACGTATCATCCGGAAATCGTCGACCATTTTTTATATCATGGCGAACCTGCGTTTACACTGGATCAGAAAACTTTTGATAAATACAGAAACTTAGAAAATACAAAAGTCATCATCATGGATCTTGCTGAACATGAAGAAAATGATCATTTGCATTGTAATTGCGCAAAGAAAGCCATTCAGAAAAGGGTATATTCTCAAAAGGAAATTTACAACATTCCCACCAATCATTTTGTTTCTGAAAAACAGGAAATTGATAATGAAATCTATTTTAAGGATCTTTATCACACTTATAACAATTTTCACGGACTAAGTTCTGCCAATCATTATGGAAATTCGGGCAGAAAATTCCGTTAACTGAAATATTCGATTTTATTCTTTCATCTTCAAAGTATTTAAGAATGTAAGCTTTACAACTTACCTTAAATACTTCTTTTTTTTGATAAAATTAATCTATCAGGAAATTAAATTCCTTTCTGTATTGAGAGGGACTTTTCTGTGTATACTCTTTGAAAGTCTTATTGAAATAACTGAAATTATTAAAGCCGGATTCAAAGCAAACCTCAGTAATGCTTAAAGGTTGCTCGGCAAGAAGCTTGAGTGAATGGGTAATTCTGTATTCGTTAACAAACTGAGTAAAGGTTTTATTGGTAATCTTTTTAAAGTAACGACAAAATGAAGGCACTCTCATATTGGCGAGATCTGCAACCTGCTCCAGGGTTATCTGTTCTTTAAAATGGTCTTTAACATAATTAAAAATAAGATTGATTCTTTCATTATCTTCCACCTGAGTCTGAAGATAATATTTTCCGGCATTTAGAATTCTGTAATCTGAAGTTGAAGCCAAAGTATCCAGAATCTCCAAAAATTTCACAAGTTTTTCCAAAGAGGAAGACTCGTGCATTTCTACGATTTTTTCTCCTATTTCTTTTTTAATATTTTCAGAAAAAACAATTCCTGCCTTTGATTTTTCCAAGAGGGCAGAAATTCTCTGCATTTCGGGAAGTCCGAAGAAATGTTCTCCTAAAAAATCGGGTTTAAACTGAATAACCATTTCGTAATCGTTATTGGTGTTTTCATTCGTCATTCCGCAATGCGGCAGATTACTTCCCATAAGCACAAGATCTCCGTCTGAAAAATAGGAAATATTACTTCCAATCTGTCTTTTTCCGGAACCTCCGCATACAAAAATCAGCTCTATTTCCGGATGATAATGCCAGACATGAGATTTTATATTTTCGTTACGAAGGAATTTAAGACTTGTAAAACTGCTTCCAATATTGGGTTTTACAGCTTCAAAAGCAGGATGCGAATGTTTCATAGCCAACGGTTAAATCATACACAAAATTAACAAATATTTATTAATTAATAAAAATAAAGGTTAAAATAAAACATAAATATGAAAATTGTATGGTAGCAGCTGTCTTAAAAGAAGTCTACATTTGCATTATAAATAACTGATAATAAAACCCTTATCATTATGAAAAAATTATTACAGTCCGTTTTCTTTGCAGGATTTCTTTTTGTTTCTACAGAAGCAATGGCTAAAGACAGAGATTTTTCTCTTTCTTTTGGAACGACAACATCCAAAACTTTAAGTTTTGAATTGAGCAATGCTAAAAATCTATCGCTGATTATATATAATGATTCTTACGGGGAGGTTTTTTCGGAGAGGCTTGAGAAAGAGGATTCCGTTATTAAAACCTACAATCTTGAAGATCTGACAGAGGGGACCTATTATCTTATAGCGGAATCTGAACAAAAGATCGAAAAATACAAGATTAAAATCAGTGAAGATCATTCGGTAACTATTGAAAAGACCCCTTTCGCGGTTATCAGTAAACCGGAATACAGCATTTCCGGAAATATTGTTAATCTGCATATTGCCAATCTGAAAAATAAGGTAAATATTTCCGTAACCGATTATTCGGGAAATACGTATTATTCTTCCGTGAAAGAAGGAAATGCCAACGAACTGAATATGACTTTTAATTTTGATCCTAAAACTGCAGACCAATACATTATCAGTATTGAAGAAAACGGCAATACATTCAACAGAACAATCACTTTAAAATAAGAGATTCTATACATTTCCGTACTTATATCGGAATTAAAATTTTACGTACAATTAGTTTATTAAGGCAGCTTTTCTTTTTTTAAATCATGGAGAAATGGCTGCCTTAATTTTTTTTAAAATTATCTTACTGATATTAAGTAGCTTTTAATATTTCTCAGCAAAACCTGAAAATTTATTTTGTGGGAATAAAAAATCTTTCTATATTTGCACCACTGAAAACAACGATATAATCGGAGTTTCTGGAGAGTTGGCAGAGTGGTCGATTGCGGCAGTCTTGAAAACTGTTGACTGTAACAGGTCCGGGGGTTCGAATCCCTCACTCTCCGCAAAAAAAATCCTTCAAAGTAAATTTTGAAGGATTTTTTATTATCCCATCTGAAAATTCAGGCGTTCTCATCATGCGCAGCATCTACGGGTTTAGATTCTGGGGAACCTTTTTCACGGAGCCAGATAGAGAGAACTACCAGTGAAAATACCGCAAGAAATTCGCTTTCCCAATTTTCAAATGTTGCCTGAATAAAATGTCCGCTGTGGATATACTCTGCTATTGACAAAAGAGATTTCCCATTTTCGGCGAGTTCCTTATTTTCTGTTTTCCAGCCTGTAAGAAACTGACCCAACAAACAGATTATCATAAAAATAAGCAGGACAATACTTAAACTGTTCCGGTAAAAAAAATTTTTTTTAGACATTTCAGAAAAAATTAAGAATTCTCATCAGAATCAAACCTTTGAAGTCCTTTTATGGCAG
>NZ_JBBCQL010000068.1:0-19576 GCF_037149975.1 Chryseobacterium sp. VD8
ATCCGTCTATTCCGGATTCTTTGAAGGCTGAAAAAAAAGCCCTCCGGCAAAGTATGCTACAAAACATGTTAACAGGAAACCTGAGAGTATACAAAACACTTCACAAAAAGTACCATAAAATTTTGAAAGAAGAAAAAATACTGACTGAACTTCGCAATAAGGTAAAAGAAGTTGGATTAACTTTTCTAAATGTGTAAATTTGAAGACATAATTCCCTCAATATAAATACAAATATGAATTTTTTTGAAAAAATCCAGAGAAAAATAAAATTAAACACTCATGCCGGAACACTCTACCAATGTCCGTTTTGCGGTTATCAGTCGAAAGATTTAGAAACTGTAGGCCATGATCTTCCTATACTTAAAAAGAAACATGTTATTGGCGGAGGAAAAAGAGCAGCGGGGTGCTATAAATGCCACTCGCGCGACAGAGAAAGATTGCTTTACACCTTTCTTATAGAAGAATTAAAACTTCCAACCAATAAAAACATCAGCATTCTTCATATTGCACCTGAGCCAAAACTGTCGCAGGTTTTACTGAAACAAAACTTCAGAGAATACATTTGTGGTGATCTCTTTACCGAAGGATATAGCTATCCGGCACATGTTAAAAACATGAATGTTTTAGATTTAAATTTCCGAGACAATCATTTCGATCTTTTTCTTTGCAACCATGTTCTTGAACACATCCCCGAAGATATTAGAGCGATGAAAGAAATCTTCAGAGTTTTAAAGCCTGGAGGTCATGCGCTTCTCCAAGTTCCGATTTCTAAAAATTCTGCTGAAACGGTTGAAGATTTTACGATAGAAGATCCTAAAAAGAGAGAAGAGCTCTTCGGACAGTTTGATCACTGTCGAATATATGGACAGGATTATGTAACCCGTCTTGAAAGTGTGGGTTTTAAAATTAACAGAATCAACATTTCCGATAAATATCCATCGTATGGCTTAAATCCTGAGGAAGATTTGTTTTTCTGTGAAAAACCGTCCTTTAAAAATTCTGAGTTGTGATAAGTATAGTAAGTCCTGTGTATCGTGCAGAAAAAATTCTCCCAAAACTAGTGCGTGAGATAAATACCATGATGCAAAAACTAAACACGGATTATGAGATTATTTTGGTTGATGACCGAAGTCCAGATAATTCGTGGGAGGTTATGAAAAATTTAGCAGGATTTCACCCGGCTTTAAAAATTTACCGTCTGAGCAGAAATTTTGGACAGCATGCTGCGATAATGGCCGGGTTATCAAAAGCCACGGGTGAATGGATTGTAGTTATGGACTGTGATCTTCAGGATCAGCCCAAGGAGATCGAAAAACTTTATTTAAAGGCTCTTGAAGGATATGACATTGTTCAGGCAAGTAGAGTACAAAGAAAGGATGGACAGTTAAAGAAATTAAGCTCAAGGGTATTTTATAAGATTTTTAACTACCTTGCCGGTATTAAAATCAACAATGAAGTAGCTAACTTTGGTATTTATCACAAAAAAGTAATCAGACAGGTTTTAAATGTTAACGATTACATCAAATTCTTTCCACTTTTTATCAATTGGGTAGGTTATAGAGCCACCACTGTTGATGTAGATCATCAGGAAAGAGATGAGGGAAAATCATCATACAGCCTTGGCAAACTTATATCTCTTGCTTTTAATGTGATTGTCTCTTTTTCTGATAAACCTTTGAAATTATTTGTGAATCTGGGAGCTACAATTTCTCTAATATCATTTTTAGGAGGAGCATGGGTATTTATAAAAACTCTTCGAGGAGAAATAAGTGAACCTGGCTACAGCTCACTGATTCTTTCAATCTGGTTTTTATTTGGAGTTACTTTTATGTGCCTTGGTATTTTAGGAGTATATCTCGGAAAAACTTTTAACCAAACAAAGAATAGACCTGTATATATTATCGATGAAGAATAATCTTACCAAGCTCGAATGGGACAGCAATTTTTTCGCTAAAAATATTGGAGAATTACACATCATAGATGATGATCTAAGAAATCTGGAACTTAATGATAATCAATATGATTTAATTATTATTAAACAAAAAAAGGATTCAGATATCAAAATTGAAGGTTTTACAGAAACATTTAAAGAAACAAAGATCGTGTTTTCAAAAAAATTATGTAAAGAAAATACAGAGTCTTCACATGAAATTTTTGACACAGATTTTTTACCGCAAGAAGATGAATATTTTTTTCAGCTTGCATACGAAAGTGGAAAATACAGCAGATTTCTATTAGATTCTAAATTTGGTGAAGCAAAATTCAGAGATCTTTATCAGTTATGGGTAAGAAATAGTCTCAATAAAAAATTTGCTATCAAAACTTTTTTCACAAAAGACAAGAATTTGGGAGCAACAGGTTTTGTAACAGTTCAGCAAAGTAACGCAACTGCAAAAATAGGGCTCATAGCTATACACCCCGAATTACAAGGACAAGGCATAGGAAAACATCTGTTAAAGAAAGCGGAAATCTATTGCAAGGAAAATGCAATGACTGAAATGGATATCCCAACACAGGAACAAAATGCTGGTGCATGCAGATTTTATCAAAAAATGGGGTATGTAGTAAAGGAGCGTATCATTTTAAAACATTTTTGGAAAAAATAATATGAAAAGCAAAATGATTATTGGAAGTGGGATGATATTCATTATCGTCCTATATTTTCCTTTTTTTATTTTCGGCGAGAATTCCTATCTAGGATATCCTGCAGATTATTTAGATTCTAATTCGGTCTGGATGAAAATTCTTTCGGAAAGTGGATTGTCATTTTCAGCAAATAGCACTCCACTTCCAAATATCGAAAACCAGTTTAGAGTCAGCTACGGAAATGAGCTCGATTTTATTTATCTGTTGTATAAAATACTCACTCCTTTTTATGCTCTCGTTGTTAACAGTTTACTAATTTCGCTTACCGGATACGTTTCGCTTTTAAGTTTAGGAAAATATTTATGTCCTAAAATTAACACCTTTCTTTTAGTAATTGTTTCCTTAACTTTTGCTTTACTAAATTTTTGGCAATTTGGGGGTATCAGCACAGCAGCTGCTCCTATAATTATATTGATATTGCTAAAACTATTAACATATCAGCGTATTCATTTTTTCTATTATTTATTTGCCGCTTTTTACATTTTATATTCAAGCTTTATTGTTTATGGAATGTTTCTCATTTTCCTTTTAGGTATTTTCACAATATACTACAGCGTAAAAAATAAGAAAATAAACAAATCAGCATTTGCTTTTTTATGTTTATTGGTAATGGGCTACCTAATAACCAACTATCGTTTTATTATAGAAACTGTAAACCCCACTTTTGTTTCCAATAGAAATATTGGTATAGCCGGTGAGCTCATTTGGAAAACAGGCTTAAAAACAGTTTTCACAAGATTCTGGACAGAAAATAGCGATCACGCTCCGGCAAGACACCAGTTTATTGTTGCCTCTTTCTTTATCTATTGTATCTCTTCATTTTTCATCCCTTTAAAGAATATAAAGAAAACAGTTGCTATTTTTTGTTTAATTATATTCACCTGCTTTTTTTCATACTTTAATATTAACCTGTTCCCAGTTCTTATAAAAGCTTTAAAGCTTGATTTCATGTTTGGTCTTACGCTTTACAGATTCTATTTTTTTAATGGTCTACTTTGGTACATAATATTGATTTTTATTTTAGAGGATCTCAGTAGCATGGACAAAAAAGCAATTACTATTACAGCTGTACTTTTTCTTTTTGTTAATTTTTATACAGTACTAAGGATTAATATTCCTTATCAAAATATCAGACATTCTTTCAGAGAGTACTACTTTTCATTTAAAGATTACTACATGATTGAAGAATTTAAAGAAATCTCTAAATTACTGCCGGAAGACAAATCAAAATACCGGGTCATAAGTTACGGCTTTGATCCTGCAGCAGCTCAGTACCATGGATTTTATACTGCAGATGGGTATTTTCCTTATTACGAAAAGTCCTATAAAAACAAATTCCGGAAGCTCATTACACCCATATTGAATAAAAATCCAGAATTACGAATAAAATATGATTCTTATATGGGACAAAATTTTGTTTTTACCGACAATTTTGTTATTGGCCAACAGGTATTACAGAAATATTCCAAAGAGCCTAAGGAACTTCTTATTGATAAAGATGCCATTACTGAATTACATATCAATTACATTTTTTCTACAATACCCTTAACAAATGTATACCTCACTCCGTATAAAGTAATACATTCAAAATACTGGCAATATGTCTATATATATAAAGTAACATCCGATGAGTAGTAAATTTATCGTCTTTGCAATATTATTGAGTATAATACAAAAAACATTATATATTTAACGTTAATTTGTAATTATTATAAACTCATTCGCAAAACACAAAGTTAAAAACAAATCAATATTTGAATAACATGATCCCTTTTAACAAACCTCACCTTACTGGAAGAGAAACCCAATATATTGAAGAAGCTGTAAAATCAGGAAAAATTTCCGGCAACGGAATTTTCACGCAAAAGTGTCATCAATTTTTTGAAGATACATATAAATTCGGTAAAGTACTTCTTACAACTTCTTGTACCGACGCACTAGAAATGGCAGCTATTCTTGCCAATGTTGAAGCCAATGATGAAGTTATTATTCCTAGCTATACTTTCGTCTCTACCGCCTTGGCATTTGTGAGACAAGGGGCAAAAATAATATTCGCAGATTCATATAAAAACAATCCAAATATTGATGCTGATCAAATTGAGAGTTTGGTAACTTCAAAAACAAAAGCTATTGTTGTAGTACATTACGCAGGAGTAGCTTGTGATATGGAAAAGATTATGGATATTGCAAATCGTTACCAACTAATTGTAATTGAAGATGCAGCACAAGCTATTGATAGTTATTATACGTTTTCTGACGGCACCAAAAAAGCGTTAGGCAGCATAGGACATTTCGGAGCATTTTCTTTTCACGAAACCAAGAATATAATTTCAGGTGAAGGAGGGATGTTAACGATTAATGATACACAATACATTAATCGTGCAGAAATAATCTGGGAAAAGGGAACAAACAGAAATCAGTTTTTCAGAGGAGAAATCAATAAATATGGCTGGGTAGATACTGGTTCCTCTTTTTTACCAAGTGAAATAATTTCAGCATTTCTTTGGGCTCAATTGGAAAATTTAGAAGTCATTCAGGAGAAAAGATTGAAAATATGGAATTATTACTTCGACAATCTTAAAGAGTCTGATTTTATAAGACTACCAGAAATCCCTGTATATGCAACCAATAATGCTCACATGTTTTATTTACTTTTTGAAAATATAGAAAGTAGAAGCAAAATGATTGAGCATTTAAAGCAAAATCAGATTTTATCTGTTTTCCATTACCTTTCACTTCATAAAAGCGAATATTACCAAAACAAACATGATGGAAGAGTACTCTCGAATTCAGATACTTTTGAGAACACACTATTGAGAATTCCACTGTTCTATGATTTATCGGATAATGAAATGAATAAAATAACAACCGTTATACAAAATTTTCCAAAATAAAATTAATATGTGCGGAATAGCGGGAATCATCACGAATAACGCCAGAAATTATCATGAGGAGCTGAAAAAAATGACTGATGCCATTGCGCATCGCGGTCCGGATTCTTCTCATGCTGAATTTTATGATAATGCAGCTTTAGGACATCGCAGACTTTCTATTATTGATCTTTCTGAAAACGGAAAACAACCCATGTTTTCTGCCACAAAAAACGAATGTATCGTTCTGAATGGCGAAATCTACGGTTATCTGGATATTAAAGCTCAGTATCCTGAATATCCTTACCGCGGAAGCTCTGATACAGAGGTAATGCTTGCCATGTACCAGAGAAAAAAAGAACACCTCATCCATGATCTTCCGGGAATGTTTGCTTTTGCCATCTGGGACAACGAAAAACAGGAACTGTTCTGCGCAAGAGACCGATTTGGAGAAAAACCTTTCTATTATGCTATCGGGAACAATAATGAATTTATTTTTGCCTCAGAAATCAAAGCAATCCTCGCTTCAGGGCTTATCCGTCCAAAAGTAAGCAATCTGGCTCTTTCCCATTATCTTCAGCATGGCTATGTAAGTACATATCAAAGTATTTATGAAAATATTCATGCTCTTCCTCCTTCCCATCAGCTCATCTGGAAAGATGGCAGTATTTCGGTTTCAAGATATTACAGTCTTCCCAAGAAAGACAAAACCATCAGTTTGTCAGATGCTAAAGAAGAATTTACGTATCTTTTAAAAAATGCTGTTAAAAAACAGTTGGTAGCCGATGTTGAAGTGGGAAGTTTTCTCAGTGGAGGTTTAGATTCTTCTTCCATTGTAGGGCTTGTTGCTGAATTTTTACCTAAACAGACAACGATTAGTTTCGGGTACGATCACGAATCAAGCGAACTTAAATATGCCAAAGAAATAGCCGATAAATACAATACCAATCACATTGAAGTTCACGAAAAAAAAGAAGATCTGGTAACTGCTCTTTTAAAAACTTCACCGTTTTTCGATGAACCTTTTGCAGATTATTCTTCAATTCCGCATTTTGAAATCTGCAGAAATGCAAGGAAAAATCTTACGGTTGTCCTTTCGGGAGATGTCGGAGATGAATTATTCGGCGGCTACAACTTCTACACCATTGAAAATAAGCTGAGAAATCATTTCAGTTATAAAAATATTATTGCCCAGTTTGGATTAAAACTGTATCAGAAATTAAAGCCAATTTCTTTTATCAGTCAACAAAATATTGAAAACAAAAATATTCTCGATTTTCATCAAAACTATGTAAGAAGAGCTTTCTCAAAGCAAGAAAGACAGGCTTTAGGACTGCATTCAGATTATGAACAGCCTTACAGCTTTACCCCGGATCCGGATTCATTAAATGATATCATGCGATTGGATATCGAGGATTTTGTGCCTTCGAATATGATGGTAAAATCCGACAGAATGGCAATGGCAAATTCCTTAGAGGTAAGAACACCGTTTCTTGATCTGGATTTCGCAGAATTCTGTATTCAGCTTCCGGAACAGCTTAAACTTAATAACAATAACGATAAGATCATCCTTCGCGAAGCGATGGGCTCTTACTGGACAGAAACCATCAGAAAACGTCATAAACAGGGCTTTGGAATGAGTGTTTCAAATTGGTTTGAAGAACAGCAGCTAATTAATTTTTCAGATGAATTATTGAGAGATAAAGAACAAAAAATATTTAATTACATTGATTTTAAGGCTACTCAGAATTTACTGACAAAAGATTATAAACACTGGTGTCTTTTACAGCTTGCTCTCTGGGCACATAACAATAAATCGTTTATATAATGTTGGATGTTTCTGTTATAATTCCTGTTTATAATGCTTCCCGATTTTTGAGGAAATCGGTAGAGTCTGCTTTGAGGTTTGAAGAAGTAAAAGAAATTATTCTGGCTGAAGATTGTTCTACAGATAATTCTTTGAAAATTTGTGAGGAACTGGTATCAGAAAATTCAAAAATTAAATTATTTCAGCACCCGGACAAAGGGAATCATGGCGCAGGAGCGACAAGAAATCTGGGCATTGAGAAAGCCTCACAAAATTTTATCGCATTTTTAGACGCTGATGATTATTATCTTCCCAATAGGTTTGATGCAGAAAAGGAGCTGTTTAAAAATTCTGAGATCGATGGAATATTCGGTGCAATTGGCGTTGAATATCTTACTGAAAAGGGAAAAGAAGAGTATCAGGCTAAATTTAAAGATTCGCCACTCACCACAGTAAATTATCCTGCAGACGGGAAAGACGTTTTTAGAGGATTATTAAACTTAACAGATAAAACATTTGGGTCCTTTTTTCATCTGAATTCATTAACGATAAGAAAATCTGCGCTGGAAAAAAGCAAACTTAGATTTAATAAAGATCTAAGAGTTCATCAAGACTCTGACTTTATCATTAAATTGGCTTACCACTGTCATCTTAAATCCGGGATTATAGACGAAGCAATCGCCGTAAGAGGAGTTCATGATGATAATAGAATTACAAAAATTATTCGCTATTCTCCACAATACAACCAAAGACAGCTTTTGTACTGGAAATCTCTTTACAATTGGGCAATCGAAGAAAAGCTACCTTTAGAATACAAAACAAGAATTTATCTTAGCTATAAGTCTTTTGATTTATCTCAGTTAAAAGGAATGTCAAAATACATTACCATTTTAATTGAAGGGATTAAAAATCCCCAAATACTAAAGACTCAATATCGTTTTACGTATTTAAATTAATGTAACTTCCATGAAGAAAAATGATAATTTAATTCGGCTTAATGCTTTAAGGTGTTTTTGTAACCTTCTCTAATATTACTTCATCTTTCTGTTTCTAATCAGCAATTTTAGTAAAAATCTATTTCAGATTAATTTAACTTTAAAACTTATGAAAATCTCCGTCATCACTCCCGTTTATAACGCTGAAAAATATATAACTCAGGCTGTGGAATCCGCACTTATGTTTGATGAAGTTCATGAAGTTATTTTAGTGGAAGATAAATCTCCTGATAATGCCCTGCAGGTTTGTCTGCAACTGGCTGAAAAATATGAAAGAGTGAAGCTATTTCAGCATCCTGATAAAGGAAATCACGGAGCAGGACCATCAAGAAACCTAGCTTTGGAAAAGGCAACAGGCGATTTCATAGCATTTTTGGATGCCGATGATTATTATCTTCCCAACCGCTTTGATGCCGAGAAAGAATTATTCAAAGATCCAAAAGTAGAAGGTGTTTATGGTGCTTTGGGTGTTCATTATTACTCTGAAAAAGCAAAAGAACAGTACTACAGTCTTTTTAAAGATAATTTAACAACAGTTTACAAAAGGCACGATCCAAAAGATGTCTTTCCAGGACAACTTCATATGAGAGGAAGTTTTGGACTTTTCAGTATCGACTGTTTAACAATTAGAAGGGATTCGATGATCAAAAAGCTGAAACCTTTTTTTAAAACACATTTACGACTTCATCAGGACACAGAATTTTTATTCCGTCTTTCATATTATCTTGATCTTTATCCCGGAATTTTAGATAAGGCTGTTGCGATGAGAGGAGTTCATGAAAACAACAGAATTACTGCTGTAGATTCTAAAAAAATAAATCCTGCAACATCAAGAGTTTTACTTTGGAAAGAAATAAATGACTGGGCACAAAATGAACCTTCCATTTCTGAAGATATAAAACTTCATATCAAAAGAATGCACAGGAGCTATCAAATTGCTCTGGCTTCTCCACTGGAAAAATGGGGAATGATTGTAAAGTATCTTTTTACAGATTACAAAAGTATCCGCTCCGGGCTTTATAATATTAATTTCAGGAAATATCTATTCCGTTAAGAATTTCTTTCCCATTAAATATTTTTTTTCAAAAAAATTATTATAAGTATAAACAACAGAGAAACCATTCTTCCTGTAAAAATGGTTTGCATTATTATTACTCTCTACCTCTAGTTCATAGTAATCTGTATCTTTCAATTCTTTTTCGAAAGCCTGAAGTAGTTTTTTTCCGATACCTTTATTCTTCATATTCCTATCGGTCGCTATATATACCAACTGTATCTTACAGGCAGATGAATACTGTTTTGTAAAAAACTTAGCTAAGATCAGCATTAGATATTTGGGATGGAAAGCGAATGTTAATAAGGTATTCCATATAAAGTAAATCTTTTTACTATTTATAAATTCATTATAAAGTTTTTCTACGTCATAAGTCCCGAACACGAATCCTAAAAGTTCAGAGTCTTCCCATTCACCCAATAAAATGTAGTCTTTCTGTCTGATCTGAAATTTATAGAAAGTTTCTATAAAAGGTAAAGAATACTCAGACAAAAGGCTTGGAAGGCTTGTCTTTTGTATCTTGGCAATCTGCGGTATATGGCTTTCGTCCAGCTTTATAATCATTACTTCAGTACTTTATAAATAAGTTTCGGTCCCATAAAGTTAGCAAGAGCAAGCGGTAGCTTTTTCCACATATTGATAAGAAAATGTATCAGTTTTCCGTCTTCATCATTTTTATGATGAGTTTTATTAAAATAATAATAGTAAAGCTGAACTGGTTCTGCACCCCATGAAATTTTATAAATTGCGGTTCCCTGATCTTCTCTGCTTCTTCCCAAATCAAAGAAAGGGATTTTTTTACCTATTGCAAATTTGATGATATTCCAATACAAAGCGTTATTCAAAGAATATTTGTTATATTCTTTCAAAGTGGCTGCATAAGGATGATGTATAGCATGATCATCATATATAAGACAAGCTGCGGAAACCGGTTTATGATCCAGATACATAATTATAAATTCAGCTTTATATAGAGAGTCTTCTGTAAAACCTTCAACGATGTTTCTGTAAAAATCTTTACTATGCGTTGGAGTACCCAGATCTCTCCATGCCGTGGAAATCACTTTGTAAAAATCATCCAATAATTCTGTTTTTCCTGTTTTAACAGTATAATTAAGCTTTTCCCCTTTTCTTACCTGATTTCTTGTTTTGGATTTTACTTTCTTATTCCATACAAAATCTTCCCCACCGCTCAAATCAAGAAGATAAGTGAAATAATCCTTTATTAAAATATGATTAAAGTTTTCGGAAATATTAATCTTATCTCTTGTCTTAATAAGAATAGGTTTGTTAATATCTTTAAAATCATCTTTAGACAAAGGCTTTTCAAACTTGAATACTCCTCCGTCTGTAATATATGGCGAATTTGAAAATAGAGATCCGTTTCCGTATAAATTAATTTCATTTCCCTGAATATTTAATGTTTTAATATCCAGAGAATAGGTTTTGGCAACAATATTTTTCCAGTGCTTTCCTTCAGCAAACTTATACCATTGCTTCATAATCTTCAAATTTATTATTAAAACATACATTATATTCCTGAGTTCTGAAATCTGATCTCAGAAAATCTATAAATCTTTTATCCAATTCGTTATAATTCTTGTCCATCTCTATAATACCGGGATGAAGCATGATCTCAATATGATCATCATTCCCTTTTTCCAGATAATTAAAGAGGTTTTCCTCATTAATTTCACATGTATTCAGAATACTGTAAAATTTAATCTCATTTTTATTATCATTAAAAAGGCTCAGAAATCTTAAAAGCATAAGCTTAATAATATTTGCCAGACTTGCTGTCCTCAAATTGAATTTAGAACTCGTTATAATATTTTCATTGATTTCCCGAATTCTCTTAATGGAATGTTTTTTGGCAAGTTTTTTTACTATTTTATTGATGGATGGGATAATGTGGATATGTTCATGCCCATCAATATGATTTAAGAAAATATTATTTTTTTTCGCTTCCAGCAACTGGCTTTCTATTTCATGTTCCAAAGCATCCAGAACTTTCTTTTTTTTTGGCATCAATAGAAGCTTTACAAAACTTGAATTCAGCTTTCCGTCTTTCGCCAATACATTTCCTTCGTATAAAGCCTTTCCACAAGTAAGATTTACATGAAGACCTATTTTAAGATCCGGACAGACAGGAATGATTTCTTTTAAAGCATGATCAAAAAAATCTGTATTGCACATTAAACTGGCATGGGACAGATATCCATCCAAATGGGCATTTTTTATTGCTTCATTAACCCCCAATGAAAATCCCAGATCATCAGCATTTATGATTATTTTTTTTTTCATCGGCTAATGCTTCTTCTTTACTGAAAGATTATTTAAATTATAGAAAGTCTTAAAATTCATTTCTTCACTTGTATCTTTATTAATATTGCTATCAATATATTCTTCTCCGTTTTCTAAAAAAATTCTTCTGTTAAAATTCCCGAAAGTATCTGTGTAAAAATTAAAAGATTCTGAAAGTATTACATTTTTGGAAGTTCGTCTGGCTTCTGCAATCTGTGACGTAATGTAAGAATAGTTTTTTCTTCCATTATAAGATAACAATACACTTATAATGAAAAACGAAACAGAGAAACATGAGGCGAATATGTAAACTAAAGTGCGTATTTTTTGTGCCTTATACACTTCAACACTTTTGAAGTATACAGAGAATATAACTACAAGAAACATTGCATTGGTAAAAAACAACAGTCTTGTTCCTAATAAAGGTGAATAAGCAACTATAGGTATGCAAAGCAGTCCTAACAAAAAGAATATAAGCAGTCTTATAAAAAAGATCTTTTGTATCGATTTTTTACGGTAAAGAAATAATACCAAAATAACAGATGAAACCAAAAAAAGAACCAATTCCAAATTGTAATATCTGTATAAATTCAGAATACTTTTGAAATTCTTCAGGTAATCCCATATATTAAACCCGTAGGATTGCTTACCCACAACTTTAAATTTAACTCTGTTTGCAGGTGCAAAAAATAACAGCAAATAACCGGCAACAAGAGAAATATGTGAAATAGCAATCTTATAATCTATTTTCTTCTTTTTTATAAAAAAATTCCAGAACAATGCGAGAAATGAAGCACCTATAAGAACAGGTGGTACATGTTCATTACACATTCCTATAAAGATTCCTGAAAAAATAATCAAGAAAATATTAACATGATGATTTTCTAAAATGTTATTGTTGTTAAGATAATATTCTGAAACTATAAATATATAGAGCAAATAAATGATCGTTGTAAAAGTATAATTTGTAATAAAAGGTGTATAATAAAACATTTCTCCGAAATAATTGATCAGAAAAATGAAGAGCCCTGCAATGATTATTAATTTTAAGAGATCATTCACATTTCTCAGAACCGGCAGTCTTCTTAAAGTCAACAGAAAAAAAACTACTATTAAACTATTGAAAGTCAACAATTCAAAAATAATTTTTAAAAGAAGATGCCTAGAAATCAGATTACAAAAAAATTGCCCGATTCTGGGATTTCCGACAAAATAAGCATTGCCGTATTCCTGAAAAACATTAAGCTTAGTAGGGTACAGATAATAAAGTTCATCCCGTAAAGGCGGATAATACACAGCCGAAAGAACAAAACAAAAGTTGATAAAAGCTATAACAAAATAGGGAATATATTTACTCTTCATTTTTTATAATTTCATTGAAATATAAAGGTCTGTTTTTTACCTCAATATGAATTCGTCCTATATATTCACCAATAATTCCTAAAAAAAGAATGGTAAGAGAACTAAAAAAGATTGTCACTGAAAGTAAGGTAAGGAAACCTGTTTTTGGCTCATGATTTATGTGGCTTCTGTAAATGGAAAATATAAGAAACAAAAATGAGAAAAAACATCCTAAAAAACCTATAAATGTAGCTATCCTAAGTGGTTTTATAGAAAACTGAATAACACTGTCTATAGCAAGTTTATATAATTTCAGAAAATTATATTTGGAAGTTCCGGCATTTCTTTTTGGTGCATCAAATTCTATGATATGTGCATTTCTCAGCCCAATTAATGAAAGCATACCACGAAACATTCTGTCTGTTTCATTTAAGCCGTTCATCCACAGAACATACTTTTTATCCAAAAGCCTGAAATCAGGCATATTTCTTGGAATTTTAACATCAGAAAGAAAATTCAGGATCCAGTAATAAAGATTTCCCATGATTTTATATCTTAATCCAGCGTCCTCATTATCAGTCCTTTTAGTAAGTATAAGTTTCTCTCCGCCTAACCATAACTTTATAATCTGTACGGCAATTTCTGGAGGATGCTGCATATCTGCATCCATAAATAAAACACTGAAATCTTTAGATTTATTTTCAGAAACTGTATAATTAAGACCTGCCGTCATTGCCAATTCATGTCCAAAGTTTGTAGACTGATTTATAATGACGATTTTCTCATTAATTTTCTGGCGTTTCAGTAAAACGTCTAAAGTATTGTCTTTAGAACCATCATTTACAAATACAAATTCATAATCCTCAAATCTTATTTTAGCAAGTTCTGATTCCAAGGAGTCAATTAAGATATCGATATTATCTTCTTCATTATACGCAGAAATAATAAAATAAACTTTTTTCATACAAGAATGTTTAAAAATTTCATTTCTTTATAATATACTGAGTATCGTTAAATATGAATAAGATATATCGTAAGTGGAAAAAGTATGGGAAAACATCATTTCTGTCATAGTTTTATTCATTTATGTTTAGCAAAAGTAAGTAATTTATCTAAATTTTCTTTAAATAATCTCTGCAGGGTTTTTCTATAAATTGATAAAAAAATCCTGAAATAATTATTAAAACAGGAATATAGATCGAAAAGATAACTGTTTTATCATATATTCTGAAATAATCCCACAAAAACGATCTTAAAATAAACAAAACA
The DNA here is from genome assembly GCF_037149975.1 of Chryseobacterium sp. VD8. Lineage (NCBI taxonomy): Bacteria > Pseudomonadati > Bacteroidota > Flavobacteriia > Flavobacteriales > Weeksellaceae > Chryseobacterium > Chryseobacterium sp. VD8. The sequence goes on from NZ_JBBCQL010000068.1 coordinate 14,287, forward strand.
GGAATATGAACAATGTAAATGGCATAGCTGATTTCACCTAAATATTCCAACGGCTTTAAAGACATCATTCTGGTTAAAAAACCATTATTCATAGAGATTAAAACAATCAGCGGAACAAAAAATACAGCCATTAATCCATCATGATAATAAAGCGGTACAAACAGCAGGGACAATACTATTAAACTGAAAACAAATAATATAGCCCAGTCATAGTTTTTATGTTTACAATTTTTAACAAAAAATATTCCTGCAAGGTTTCCGATTAAAAATTCATTAATATGCAGTAGCGGAAAATAAGAAATAAAATCATGACTTTTTGAAAATCTCCCTTCATACAATCCTGAAAGCATAAAATAGTTGCAAAAAACCTGAGTGGCAATCCAGATTACAATACCGGTAATCCAGATGAATTTGTATTTTCTTGAGTAAATATAATTGTATAAGAAAGGAAAAATCAGGTAAAAGAAAAACTCTACCGAAATCGACCATCCCGGAAAGTTCAAAATTAAAACTTTGCCGGGAAACCAACTCTGAACTCCTGCCAAATATGCAATTATGGGCGAAAAAGCGGTTTCCTGAGACCGCGTAAACAGATACAGAAGTAATCCAATTACATACAACGGATAAATTCTTGCGACTCGGTTACGGTAAAAATCAAAGTAATTGATTTTTTCTTTGGAATGATACGCAACAATCATGATAAATCCCGAAAGAATAAAAAAATAACTTACGCCGATATTCGCCTTGGCAAAAATCTCCGATATATATTTTATTTTATAGACAAAAGCACCTTCACCATAGTGAAAAATCACAATTGCGATTGCAGCAAGAAATCTTGTAAATGTAATCTGACTAATTTTCACGAATCAAAAATACACTTAAAAGTTTTTATTTAACAAAAACACCAATGTATTTTCCCTCGTATTCAACGACTGTAGTTTCAATATTATTCTTTTCGCAGAAATCCTGATAGGCAGAATTGTCTCCAATATCATCACTAATGAAAACTCCGCCTTTTCTCAAATGCCTGTAAAGTTCGTTATAAGCCCAGAATCTCCCATTGTAACTCTTATCAGAATCATAATGTATAACGTCAAAAGACGCACTGTCTGCAAAAATTTTGGGAAGAGATTCTCTATCTGCAAAACGATATAATTTCCAGTGAGATTTCAGATTTTCAGGAACAATACATCCCACATACTGATCGCCGTCCTGCGCAAGATACGGCATATCTGAACTGTACAAAGTCCCGTTTCTTTTAGTTAAGGAAAGCAATGCAGCCAAAGAGGACCAACCATACGCAACGCCTGTTTCTACGGCATTTTTAGCGTTGGTAAATTCACAAGAATAATAAATCAGTTCCAAAGCTCCTGCTCCACCCATTTTAATAGGGCAATCGTCCTGTCTTTTCTGAGAATCTTTTAAAACTTCAGCAAATTCAGTCTGGAAAGGCTCAATATCAATTCCGAAAAGCTGGGAAACCGCCTGTTTTTGCGAAACCGCTCTGGATGCAGCCCAGGAATTGGTCTTTTCTTTCCCTTTAAATGCATTTCCCCTGTTTATGGTATTTTTAACAATTTTACGTCCTAATTCAGGGTAAAGATCAGGTCTTTTAAGATAGGCTACAAATGTTTTGAGAACTCTGGATATTTCGCTCACTGTGTTAAATTTAAGCCACAAAAATAAAGATTTTTCTGTTATCTTTAGGATATAATTATCTTTGTAAAAATTTATTAACACAATAAGATGAAGTTTTCTGTTCTGATTGCCAATTACAACAATGGAAAATTCTTTAAAGAATGCTATGATTCTATTATAGCACAAGATTATAAAAACTGGGAGGCGATTATTCTGGATGACGCTTCTACAGACGATTCCTTGGAGGTTATAAAAAAAATAACAGGCAATGATGAACGTTTCAAAATTTACAGAAATGAAGAAAACAGCGGCGTAGGAATCACAAAAAGCAAACTGATTGAACTGGCGGAAGGTGATATTTGCGGTTTTGTAGATCCTGATGACGCTATTACACCGAATGCACTTTCTTCAAGCATAAAAATTTTTCAAAAGCAACGAGATGTTGTTCTTACATACAGCAAATTCGCAAAATGTGATGAAAATCTGAAAATTCTGGAGGTTCCAAAAATCGCTCAGCAGGTAATTAATAACAGTCCGTACTTTTTTAACTGTCCTGTAAATATTGTGCATTTCGTATGTTTTAGAAAAGGCGTTTATACTCAGACAGAAAAAATGAACACGGAAATGAAAATTGCTGAAGATCAGGATTTATACCTGAAAATGTATGAAAAGGGAAAAGTAAAGTTTATTAATGAAACAAATTACCTGTACAGGCTTCATTCCGGTGGAATTTCACAGAACGACAATAAGCCAAAATCCCGTGAATATTTTTCAAAAGTAATTTTCAACACCATGAAACGCAGGAGTTTAACTTCCATCAACGGTAAACCGGTTCCGAAAGAATACAACAGTTCTCAGGAAATCTACAGTCTTTTGGAGTATCAGAATTCTTTATCATTTAGGATAAAAAAGAAACTAATCATATTTGCTCAACAAATCTTTAGTTAATGACGAAAAATAATAAAATAAAAGTACTTTTCAGGCATCGTTCTATGGAAATGGGCGGTGTGGAAAAAGTAGTTTTAAGCATGCTGAATCATCTTAACAAAGATAAATTTGACATGACCATCTGTTTAAATATCAACCAGGGAGAACTGAGAAACGAAATTCCCGCTCATGTAAGAAAAGTTTACCTTACTGAAGGCAGGGAAGATCTTTCAAAAAATCCGCTTATCCAAAAACTACAGTTAGCAAAAAGAAAATTAAGACTTCAGAATGCTTTGAGAAATCCTTCCATCGCTCAGAAAACCCTTAATGACAAATATGATGTAGAAATTGCTCCTACTTACGCTGCTTTTTCTGCGGTTCTAAACTCTGTTAATAAAAAATCAAAGAAAATAGGCTGGTTTCATTCCGATATTACTTTGCCGAAACTTCAGCCTTTGGTTCCTGAAATTTTAAAACAGATTCCTCAATTTGACTATTTTATTTTCGGTTCCCAACAAACGAAGGATATTTTAATAGAAACTTATCCTGATCTTAAAATCCCTCAAAGTCAGGTTATTCTAAATGCAATTCCAATTGAAGAACTGAAGCAAAAAGCTTTAGCTTTTAAACCTGAATTACCAAACAAACCTGTTTTCGTTTCCGTTGCGAGGCTTCACAGCCGGAAAGGTTTTCATAAACTCATGGAAGCGCATGCAAGATTATTGAAAGATGGTTTTGATCATCATATTATCGTGATCGGTGACGGTGAAGAAATGAGTAATTTAAAGAAGCAGACAGAAGATCTTGGTGTTACGGAAAGCTTCAAATTAGTAGGCTCTTCTATGAACCCTTATCCTTATGTAAAAAATGCAGATTTTTTCATTCTTCCTTCGGAATCTGAAAGCTGGCCTCTGATTATTGCAGACAGTCTCATTCTCCAGAAACCAATTATCTCAACCAACGTAGGAGGAATTCCCGAAATGATTGAGCATGGAAAAACAGGTTATCTCATCAATTATGAAACGGATGAAATGTATGAATCGATGAAAAAGTTTCTTACAGAACCCCAATTAATTGCCGAAATCAAGAAAAATCTCATCAATATTGAAGAACAGTTTGATAATCAGAAGATTTTTAATGCTGTAGAAAATATCATTATTAATTTAGCAAAAAAAGAACAATGATTTTCCTTTACCGTCTTATCCTGAAAATCCATACCACCTATCAAAAGATCATTCAGAAGATTTATATTAAAATTTCCATTTCACGAGGTTTGAAAGTTGGGAAAGATGTGATTTTTGTGGAAGCTCCGGATTTTGGCTCCGAACCTTTTTTAATTGAAATCGGCGACAGGACAAAAATTACGGCAGGCTGCAAATTCATCAATCATGATGGTGCAATGTACGTCATCCGAAGCATGGAAAAGTATGAAGATGCCCGAAATTTCGGAAGGATAAAACTAGGAAAGAACTGTTTTGTAGGAAATAACTGTATCTTTCTTCCAGGTTCGCAAATGGGCGACAATTGTATTTTGGGAGCGGGATCTGTGCTAAATTCGAGTATGCCGAACAATTCCGTGTATGCAGGAACTCCGGCAAAATTTATTTGTACTGTTGAAGAATATGGTGATAAAGCTCTTGAAAATAACGTAATGTATCCCCGAGAATTGGAACCTGAAAGAGCAAAACTGGAAGCATACATCAAAGAACACATTCCACATGTTTACAAAACTGTAAAAAAATAAATGGCTGAAAAAAAGAAACTCCTCATTCGCATAGGTTCGCTGCGTCACGGCGGCGCGGAAAAAGTTCTGGTGACATTCCTTAAAAATCTTCCGAAGGATAAATATGAGATCGATTTGTTATTGAATCTTAATTCCGGAAAATATTTAGCGGAAGTTCCGAGTTGGATCAATATTCTGCATCTTCATCAAGGTGAAATGATTACCACGAACCGTCCTCACGAAATTCCGAGAAAAGCAGCAAGAGTCATTCATGAAAAAATACTGAAAAAGTTTCCAAATCTTCTTTACAAAGGAAAGCTAAAAAATAAAAAGTACGACATCGAATTCGCAGCCATTCACGGAATGCGGGACGAAATTTTAGGTTCTCCTTTAAAAAGTTCAAAAAAAATAGTCTGGATTCATAACGATCTTTCACAGGTAAAAGGTTATACCAATGATGAAATCCGTAAGTTTTTCGGTTTTGACAAAATCATGGTGATTTCTGAAAAAATTGAGCAGCTTTTTCATGATTTAGCTAAAAATGAAATGGAGAAACAGAAAATTATAAAGATTTATAATCCTTTAGACACAGAAGAATTTATTTCAAAAGCAGATCAGCCAGTTTTGAATTATCAATTTGATGAAAATATTCCCACTTTTATTTCAGTCGGAACTGTTTTTCCACAAAAAGGATTCGACAGGTTATTGAAAGTTCATCAAAAACTTTTGGATGAAGGTTTTCAGCACAAAGTTTTAATTGTTGGTGACGGGTATGATTTCGAAAATATTAAACAACTAAAATCAGAGCTTGGCGTTGATAAAACAGCGACAATGCTTGGTTTTACAGATAATCCTTATCCTTATTTTAAAAAAGCGGATTTTTATATTTTAAGTTCGAGGTATGAAGGTTTCCCAACTGTTCTTTTTGAAGCGATTACCCTGAAAAAGAAAATTATCTGCACAGAAGTTTCCGGAGCAAACGAAATGCTAAACAATGGAGAA
>NZ_JBBCQL010000069.1:0-18710 GCF_037149975.1 Chryseobacterium sp. VD8
TTATTGAATTAATGATGTCTGGTTCCTTTATGATAATAGCCGACGTTTTGTGGATGGGCATCGTAATTTTTCTGAATCCTTTCATTCCGGAAATTTCGGTTTACAGATTTTTCTGAAATTTCAGCGGTTTTGAAATGGACTTCTTTTCCGTTTTTGTACATTTTACCATCTGTGGTTAAATAAGTTTCATCCTTCTGATAGACTTTGCCGTCTTCTCCGGTAAAAGTTCTTGTTTCGTTCTTTGAGTTTTTCAGCTTTCGGCTAAGATAAACCAACGTTCCCCCAGTAATTAATGCCAGTGCGATTTTTATTTTGTGATTCATAATGGTGATTTTTAAAGAATAACACAAAATATCTGCCAAAAATAATTTTGAAAAGTCATCTTTTTTCGCAAAAAAAGTATGCAATAAATATTCAGAACAAGTTTATTCTCAATAAAAAGTAAAGATTTAACACCGTATACAATTCTATGCATAATTAAATTTAACAATTCCGTAATTTTTTATTGATAAATTTATAGTAATCTTAAAGTCTAAAATCTTGACATGAAAAAACGATTACTAATGATTGTATTTGCTTCTGTTTTAGCAAATGCTCAGGCTCCTTCGGGATACTACAACTCTGCTAACGGACTTTCCGGAGCTTCATTAAAAACGGCATTAAGCACTATTATCACGAATGGACATCTGGACAAAGGCTACAACGGACTTTGGACGGCGTACAAAACCACTGACATCGACAAGAATTATGAGAATGACGGTTCTATTCTGGATATTTATTCGGAAAAACCTGTGGGTACAGATCCTTACAAATTTACTCCGGTTACCAACCAATGCGGAACGTATTCGGTGGAAGGAAATTGTTATAACCGTGAACATATTATTCCTCAAAGCTTTTTTAATGAAGCCTCTCCTATGGTTTCAGATATCCATTTTATCAGAGCTACGGACGGAAAAGTAAACGGAATGCGTTCCAATTATCCTTTCGGAAAGGTGGGAACTGCAACGTTTACTTCAAAAAACGGTTCTAAGCTTGGAAATTCTGTTTCTTCAGGTTTCTCGGGAACAGTGTTCGAGCCTATTGATGAATTTAAAGGCGATGTAGCAAGAATGGTATTTTATTTTGTTACGAGATACCAAAGCAAACTCTCCACGTTTACATCCGGAAATATGTTGGGCAGTTCTTCTTTTCCGGGTTTGCAGACTTGGGAATTGAATGTTTTATTGGCTTGGCATAATCAGGATCCTGTTTCTCAGGCGGAAATTAACCGAAATAATGCTTCTTACACTTATCAGGGAAACAGAAATCCTTTTATTGATAATCCAAATTATGTAAATCAAATCTGGGGTTCAGGTTCTGCTTCGGGAGGAACTTCTACTCCGCCAAGTTCATCAGGCTGCGGCAATGAAACATTTGAGACCATTCCTTCTGAAAGTTCGGCTTCTTATTTAACAAGAACATGGACAAATAATGGTATTACATGGACGGCAACAGATTCCAGAACAGATCAGACGATCTCCACCAAAGCAATCACAATTAGAGACGGCGCATTAACATCAAGCAGTTCAGCCAACGGAATCGGATCTTTGACGGTAACTACTCAACTGAAATTTACCGGTTCTAATGACAACTTCACTGTTAAAGTAAACGGAACATCGGTAGGAACCGTACCTTACAATACCTCTGCAATAACCACCACTATCAGCAATATTAATGTTTCGGGGAACGTTGTTATAACTTTAGAAAACAATTCTACCACCAACAGAGTTGCTATTGATAATCTTAGCTGGACCTGTTATTCGGGAACGGCAAGACAGGCTCCAAGTATTTCTTTAGCATCAAATTCTGACCAGAATGCATTACAGATTTCGCCAAATCCTGTTTCCAATAATGAAATTTTTGTAAAAGGGGAAACGCAGAATATTAAGAAAGCGGAGATCTATAATCTTCACGGAAAAGTAATACAGACCATTGATCAGCCTTTTAAAAACAGTAGAAATTCTATTAAAATTAAAAATCTGGAGCAGGGAATTTATATTTTAAAATTAGATGCTTCTTCATTGAAGTTTATTGTGAAATAAAATTTAGCTTAATAAATAACAAAAGCCTTCTCTCTGTTGAAAGAAGGCTTTTATTTGTATGAATCTTATTAAAAATTAACGATTATGTAATTTTATATTCATAAATTTTATGGTAATATTATGATCTTAAAAATTTACCATGAAAAAACAGTTATTCATTTTGGGCTTTGCTTCAGTTTTAGCAAATGCTCAGGCTCCTTCGGGATATTACAATTCGGCAAACGGACTTTCCGGAGCTTCTCTGAAAACAGCACTGAGTTCAATCATTACGAATGGTCATCAGGACAAAGGCTATAACGCACTCTGGACAGGTTTTAAAATAACCGATATTGACAAGAATTATGAAAATGACGGTTCTATTCTGGATATTTATTCTGAAAATCCGACCGGTGCAGATCCTTACAATTTTATTCCTGTAACCAACCAATGCGGAACGTATACAGAAGAAGGAAACTGCTATAACAGAGAGCATATTATTCCTCAGAGCTTATTTAATTCTGCTTCACCGATGTATTCCGACATCAATTTCATCAGAGCAACAGACGGAAAAGTAAATGCCATGAGGGCAGATTATCCTTTTGGAATCGTAGGAACTGCGACTTCCCTATCGTCTAACGGTTCTAAACTTGGAAGTTCTGCTTCACCCGGATATTCAGGGATTGTTTTTGAACCTGTTAATGAATTTAAAGGGGATGTTGCGCGTATGATTTTTTATTTTGTAACGCGCTATCAGAGTAAGCTTGCTACATTTTCTTCTGGAGATATTTTAGGTAATTCTGCTTTTCCGGGGTTGCAGACCTGGGAACTTAATGTTCTGTTGGCTTGGCACAATCAGGATCCTGTTTCTCAGGCGGAAATCAACCGGAACAATGCTACCTATGCTTATCAGGGAAACAGAAATCCTTTCATCGATAATCCGAATTATGTAAACCAGATCTGGGCTCCCGCTGATACACAGGCTCCGACAACCGTGACAGGGCTTAGTGTTTCCGGAACTACTTCAAGCAGCATTTCGCTTTCATGGAATGCTTCAACCGATAATGTCGGGGTTACATCGTATAATGTGTATATGAACGGAAATTTACAGGCAACAGTAAGCTCCACTTCTGCAACTATTTCCGGATTAAGTCCTTCCACTACTTATCCTTTTTATATTGTAGCAAAAGATGCAGCAGGAAATTCTTCTCCGAACAGTTCTACCGTTTCAGGAACAACCAATGCTCCGATTGATACACAGGCTCCTTCTACCGTTACCGGTCTTGCGGTTACGGGAACTTCGCCAAGCAGCATTTCGCTGTCGTGGAATGCTTCGGCAGATAATGTTGGTGTTACTTCATATGATGTCTACATGAACGGAAGTTTAAAAACATCGGTAAGTGCAACTTCTGCGACCATTTTCGGATTAAATGCTTCCACAACTTATACCTTTAATGTGATTGCTAAAGATGCTGCAGGAAATTCTTCCGCCAACAGCTCTACCGTTTCGGGAACTACGGACGCGGTTCCTCCTCCGACGAATTGCGTCTATGAAAATTTTGAAAATATTCCTGCAGGTACAACAGGATATTTAGCGAGAACATGGACAAACAACGGCATTACGTGGACAGCAACGGATGCAAGAACAGATCAGACGATTTCCAACAAAGCGATTACAATAAGAGACGGCGCTTTAACTTCAAGCAGTTCAGCGAATGGAATCGGATCACTGACTGTAACGACTCAACTGAAATTTACAGGTTCTAACGGAACTTTCACCGTTAAAGTAAACGGAACGGCTGTTGGAACTATTCCTTACAACATCAGTGCAGCAACTACCACAATAAGCAATATTAATATTTCAGGGAATGTGGTGGTAACTTTAGAAAATAATTCTACCACCAACAGAGTTGCCATTGATGATCTAAGCTGGACCTGTTATTCGGGAACGGCAAAGCAGGTTCAAAGTTTTTCTACTGAAACCATTTCAGATCAGAATACATTACAGGTTTCGCCAAATCCTGTTTCCAATAATGAAATTTTTGTAAAAGGAGAAACGCAGAATATAAAAAAAGCGGAGATATACAATCTTCACGGAAAAGTAATGCAGACAATCGATCAGCCTTTTAAAAACGGTAAAAATTCTATTAAAATTAAAAATCTGGAGCAGGGAATTTATATTCTAAAATTAGATGCTTCTTCATTGAAGTTTATTGTGAAATAAATTTTCTTTTAAGAACAATAAAGCCTTCTTTCGGTTGAAAGAAGGCTTTTATTTTTAAATTAATAAGAAAATTACTGTCCCATCAATTCTCTCATTCGTTCCTGCATCAATTGCGGGTCTTTCATAGCGTCCCATCCTAGAGTAGAAATCATGACAACAACGTAAACTACGTATAAAATACTTAATACAATTCCGATGATTGCCATTATTTTTCCGGCATTCAATTGTCCGTAATTTGAATAAGCCGCCGGATTTTTTCTGTAGAGTTCTCCGTCTTTTTTAGCCAGAACCAATGCAATGATCCCTGCAATAAGTCCCGGAAGTCCGTAACAGCAACACCCGACAATTGATACAATTCCCAAGATTAATACCGCCGTTGCGTTAGGTAATTTTTGTTGTTCCATAGTTATAATTTAATTGATTAATGTATAGGTAAGTATAAATGTTTATAAAAATAAGAAGTAACCATAATGACGGCATTGATAATGGCAAGAAAAACCAAAATATTACTGTAATTCCGTTTTCTGTCTACAAAATTGAGGAAAACCGTTCCGAAAAAAAGCAATAAAGTGTAGACCGCAGGAAACATATGAAATGCTTCGCCAAACCTGCCTTCAAAAACCATGACAATAGCTCTCTGCGTTCCACACCCAAAACAGTCGATTCCAAAGAATTTCTTGATGGGACAAGGCAGCATAAAGTCTTCTATTTTCATTACAATACAGGGTTATGATTCTCAAATATATAAAAATTATTTAGAAATTTTTGCTCTTAAATACTGATGCGGAAAGAAGCAGTACTCATCCATTTCAAAGGAACCCTGAACGGCGATGTAAGGATTTCTTAAGCTTTCTCTGGCGATGAAAATTAAATCTGCCTCTCCTTTCTCTAGAATTTCTTCCGCCTGATTGACTCTCGCAATTAATCCTACTGCTCCTGTTTTTGTTTCTGCCTCATTTTTCACCTGTGACGCAAGCGGAACCTGATAACCGTCGTGAACCGGAATTTTTACTCCGTGAATATTTCCTCCGCTGGAAACATCAACAAGATCTACCGAATGGTTTTTAAGGATTTTAGCAAGTTCGGCACTGTCTTCTATTTCCCAGCCGTTTTCTGCGTATTCTGTTCCGGAAATTCTTACAAATAAGGCAACGTCTTCATTTAATTCTCCGTTAACAGCATCTACGATTTCAACTAAAAACCGTATTCTGTTATCGAAACTTCCGCCGTATTCATCGGTTCTGATATTAGAAAGCGGTGATAAAAACTGATGGATAAGATAACCGTGTGCCGCGTGAATTTCTATGACATCGAAACCTGCATCTACAGATCTTCTCGCTGCCTGTCTGAAATTCTCAACCTGTTCTTTGATTTCCTCGATGGTTAAAACATGTGGAATTCTTTCAGTAGGATGATACGGAATCGGACTTGGTGCGATGGTTTCCCAGCCTTCTTCTATCGGGATTTGTACATTGTTCCACGTAGATCCTTTTCTTCCGGCATGTGCAAGCTGAATGCCTATTTTGGTTTCTGAATTCCGGTGTACAAATTCTACAATTTTCTTTAGTTTTTCTGCCTGTTCGTCGTTCCAGATTCCCATGCAATGGTTGGTAATTCTTCCGCGCGGTTCTACTCCCGTTGCTTCAAGGATGATTAGTCCGGTTCCGCCCTGCGCTCTGCTTCCGTAATGTACAAAATGGAAATCGTTGGCTAATCCGTTTTCGGAAGAATACATACACATTGGAGACATTACCCAACGGTTTTTCAATTCAACATTTCTGAATCTGATTGGAGTGTATAACATTTTTGATCTGATTTTTTGAAATTTTAAAGAATGAGATAATATTGCCCACTTCATGAAAAAGAAGTAAATTTATCCCCCTTTTTTTAAACCCACAATATATGAAAAAAGAAACTCATATCAGTTACGAATATTTCAACAATAACGCTGAACTGAACGATATAGAAAAAAAATTATTTGCAAAAGCAAAAGAAGCGCGCGAGAACGCTTATGCTCCCTATTCTAACTTTTTGGTTGGCTGTTCTGTGCTTCTGGAAAACGGAGAAATTTATACCGGAAACAATCAGGAGAATGCGGCATATCCTTCCGGACTTTGCGCGGAAAGGACTGCTCTTTTCTGGATCGGGGCAAATTTTCCGTCTGAAAAAATAAAGAAAATCTTTATTGTAGGCGGACCGAAGGAGTTTTCTGAGAAAAATCCGCCGATTCCGCCATGCGGATCGTGCAGACAGAGCATTATTGAATATGAAACGAAGCAGAATGAAAATATTGAACTTTATTTTTCTAATCTGAATGATGAGGTGGTGAAGGTACATTCTATTAAGGATCTTCTGCCGTTTTATTTTGACGGTACTTTTTTATAGTTAAAATGTTTAAATAATAGTAAATAAGAATTCAGGTTGGATTTTCGCAAGGGCGCAAAGTTGTTTAAGATAGTATGCTTTAAGGCGCAAGGATTTTATCTGCGATAAAATTTCATCAGCATTATAAAGGAAAATCTTTAATTTTCTTCTTGCGTCTTAAAAGAATAGAACTTTTATCAAACCTTTCACCTTAGTTTTTTTCAATAAGAATATTTTTATTTTAACAAGTTTAAACAAACTCTTTACTTCTGTTTGGATTTTTATTTAAGGGAAAGTTTTTTAAGAAGGGACTTTCTTTCATCACATGAGATTTTGAATGATGTGTATTTAAAATAGAAGAACACATAGTCTTTAAAAATCTATGATTTTCTTCTTTAATGATGTTTATTTTAAAGTAATTAAATAACCTGCTTAAATTTTTTACCACAAAAGATGCAAAAGATTTAAACACTTTAGTTTTTTAAGGTTAGTCCTTCAATGGGAAAAAAGAGCACATAAGTTTAAAAAATCAAAGATTTTTTCTCTTTGCAGACTTTTGAAATACTTTAAATAAATTCAATAAAGTCTTTTGTCTTTTTTGCGGCTAAATTTAAAATGAGTTTAAAGAAACTTAAAGTAAGATTTTAATACATTTTAAATAATTTTTACTTAAAATAATTATTTATTTTTCAATAGAATCTGAATTTTATAAAACTGTTTATTTTCTGCGGTTTTATTTTTCTAGCCCAGATTGAGCGGCATGTCTGAGCTCTTTTTTTGATTCGGCGGCGGCAAAAGCCGCCGCCGAATCAAAAAAAAGCGAGTAGCGAAAGCTGGAAAAAGCTCCTGAAATTGTTTTTCGTATGTAATGCAACAAATCATTGTTTTATTAAAAAGATACTTAATGGGTATTTTTTTTGTCAATAAATTAAAAAAGTTATCTTTGCAAAAATTTTGGTTTCCATTAATTTGGAATGAAAAGGGAATTGGGCGAAAATCCCAAACTGTCCCCGCAACTGTAAATCGCATATAAGATTTCTACGATAAACCACTGTGAAAACGGGAAGGTGTAGAAAGCGAAAGTCAGGAGACCTGCCAAAATGTAATCTTAAAAACATTGCTTTCGGAGGAAAAGTAAAATAGGAATGGCTTTAAAAAGATCTTTAGTACTGCTTTTTGCATCATACGGTTGTTTTCTTTACGCACAGGAGAAAGCTATTGACACCGTTTATGTTTTTGACAATCAGATGAATAAGGTAAAACTTTTTCATCCGGTTACTACAATTACTCCCAAAGAGATCGAAAAAAATTCCGCCAATCTTTCTGAAACGTTACGTTTTCAGTCACCTGTTTATATTAAGGAAAATGGCCGCGGTGCGGTTTCTTCGCCTTCTTTCAGGGGAACAACGGCGCAGCAGACTGCTTTTGTGTGGAATGGAATTAACATCAATTCTGTTCTTTTAGGACAGGGAGATGTTAATAATATCGCGATTTTCGGTTATGATGCGCTTGAAGTGAAAGCCGGCGGCGGAAGTGTGGTTTATGGAAGCGGCGCGATCGGAGGTAGTATTCACCTTAACAATGAACTGAAATTTAATGAGGGTTTTCATGCAACTTTACATAGTGAAGTGGCTTCTTATGAGACGTTCCAGAATTATTTTAAAACTTCTTTCAGCAATGCGGATTTCAGTTTTAAGGCATCCGGAAATTATTTCATCAGTCAAAATAATTATGAGGTTCCTGAAAAGCAGTATATCAACCGAAACGGTAAATATTTTAACGGTACAGCGAACATAGGTTTTAGCTATAAAATTGCCCGAAATCAGAAAATTTCGTGGCAAAGCCAGTTGTATGATGCGGAACAGAATTATCCGATCTTCACGGAAAACGGCAACCGCACGAAGTATGCAGCGCAGACTTTCCGAAGCCTTCTTACCCACGATATTAATTCAAAATCGATTTCAAACAGCCTGAAAGCGGCTTACACGGAAGAAAATTTCCAGTATTTCGGGGTTTTTGAGGCTCCTAAAACCAGTGGCGGAACGGGAAAAAATCTGATTTTTAAAGATGATTTCAATTATTTCATCACGCCTAAACTGAATGTTAATGTTATCGGGGAGTTTCAGATCAATAAAGGAGAAGGCTATCAATCCGGAATTGAGAATGTAAGAAGAAATATTTATTCTGTTGCAGGATTGTTGAGATATTTCCCTACCCAAAAGCTGAGGCTGGAAGCCGGAATCAAGAAGGATTTTATTGAAAATATAGAATCGCCTTTACTCTATTCTTTTTCAGGCAAATGGAAAGTTTCTGACTGGTACAGTTTAGGGACAAGTTTTTCAAAGAATTTCAGATTCCCTTCCTTCAATGATCTTTACTGGAATCCGGGCGGAAATTTGGATCTGAAGGCAGAAACGTCTTTGCAGACTGAAATGAATCACGAATTGACTTCTGGAAAATTTACTTTGAGTCTCACGCCTTATTACATGAAAATAAAGGATATGATTCAGTGGGTTCCTACTTCTCTGGGATATTGGTCACCAAGAAACGTAAGAAATGTTGAATCTTATGGTCTTGAGTCTAAAATTGGGTTTCAGCACAAGTTTTCGAAAGAACATTCTTTAAAAATAAACACGGGATACAGCTATACGAGATCTGTAGATCTTGAAACGAAAAATCAACTGATGTATGTTCCTCTTCATAAGGTTTTCGGAAATGCAGATTATCAGTACCGATTTATGAATCTATATGTTCAGGGAATGTTTACGGGTAAGACTTTTACCACTTCTGATGAGAATAACGATTATCTTATAAAACCATATTTCGTCCTGAATGCAGGATTGTCTGCAACGGTTGCCAAAAAGTATACTTTGGGATTAAGGGTAAATAATATCACCGACGAAATCTATGAAACGATGGCTTATTATCCTTTACCTAAAAGAAACTACAGTTTTTACATCAACTTAAATTTTTAAATCAATTATTATATTATGAAATTAAACAGACTTTTTCAGCTTTTACTGGCTTTGATCCTTGTGATTAATGTTTCATGTAGTGATGATGAATATGTAATGCCGTCGCGAGGTGATTATGAAAACGGATATTTTATTGCGAATGAAGGTAACTTCGGAACACCTACAGCTAGTGTTTCTTTTATTTCTAAAGATCTTTCTGTTTTGGAAAACGATATTTATAAGAAAAATAATAACGAAAATCTGGGTGATGTTTTGCAGACGATCACATTCAGTGACGACAGAGCTTTTCTGCTTCTGAATAATTCGAATAAAGTACAGGTTGTTAACCGTTATAATTTCAAAAAAACCGGAGAAATTACGGCACAACTGGATAACCCGAGATACATGACGATCAGCAACGGAAATCTTTATGTTTCCAACGATAAGTATAACGGAGCAAAATATGTGAATGTTTACAAGCTTTCTGATCTTTCTTTTGTAAAGAAAATTCCTTTCGCGTCAACTTCTACAGCGGAAAGAGTGGTTGAAGCAGGAGGAACGGTATTTGTGCAGAATGCTGCTTACAGCTACGGAAGTACGCTTACAAGAATCAATACTTCAACCAATGAGATTATCAACACGGTTGCTGTTCCAAATGGTGAAATTGAAAAAACCATCAGTTATAATAACAATGTGTACGTAATTGCTTCAGGAACATCTAATTCTTACATTTATGAAATTTCTCCTGCAGGAACCATTACAAAAACGACAACTTTAACCGGCATCGCCAATGCAAGAAATCTTGAAATTGATGGCGGAAAATACTATTTCACCTCTTCCAACAAGATTTACACAATGGATATGAATGCAACAACAGCACCTTCTACTCCTCTTATCAATTTTGTAGACGGAGGACAATATTTTACGCTGTATGGTTTCTCTGTAAAAGACGGGAAAATCTTTGCGTCTGATGTGAAGAATTTTACAGCCCCATCAGAAGTTACGGTATACAATACTTCGGGAACAGTTCTGAAAAAATTCGTAACAGGAATCGGATCTAATTCCGCTTATATGAATTAATTTTTTTGAAATAAGTAAAAGATTACGGCGGAGCTTTCAGCTCCGCCGTAATTATTTAACGCCTTGCCTTAAAGTAATCCTCAAAAAATTCGCATCCGCTCATCATATCTTCATACTGTCCTGCATATTTATTTTTAAGATCCTGATAATATCTGTTTTTTTCGAGTCTTTTGTCTTCATAGTCATCGGACCGGGAAAAACTGTCTGCATTTTCCTCACCATTAAAATCATAATTATAATTTTCACACCTTCCCTGCATTCTGAGACATAACGCTTTGAATTTTTCAGTTTTCGCATTTTCCATAGCTTTTCCGTAGTATAATTTTGCCAGACCAGCCGTATTAAATTCCTCATTATCTTCACGGATAGAAAAGTTTCCTGCCGAACTTACGAAGTATCTTCTCATCATCCACGCATTCCCATACTGCGACATGTTGTAATAACAGTTGGCAACCAGAAAATAGTAATAATCCCTGTCTTTTCCCTGTGGATTATTGGCTTTGCCGAGATATTCGATTAGTTTTTGGGTTACAGATAATTTAGTTACTCTGAATTTTTCTCTTTCCTTAATAAAATCCGGAGTATATTTTAGATGATAGAAAGGATTCTGATCAAAAATTTTACCTGATGCAGAATAACTGTCTTTTCCATCGTTCTCCCAAAGTGTATTCTGCGCTTCATAATATTCTGCACCCAGTTTTTTAAATATATGTAAGGCTAAATTCAGTTTATTCTGTCTTATATATTTTGTTCCCAGAAGATCGTACAGATTATTAACCGACTGTTGTTTCATTTTAAAATTACTAAAAAACAAATCGTTTCCGGAATTTACTTTTTCAGTCTTTTTAATGAAACTCTGCACCTGTTCAGGAGAATAGACTGCATCCATATAATTAAAATAATCTACAAAATAATCTCCGTAAGTATGACGGTCACTTTTTAACGATTTGAAATAAACCAGACTGTTTAACCTCTCATCTAGAGAAGCATACAAAAGTGCTGCATCATCCGTATTTCCGAGATATTCCAGTTCTCTTCCCAATGCAAAAATAAACCGTTCGTTTTTTCTGTTTTTAATGATAATTTCTTTTGCGGCATCAGGAATTACAGCTTTTCCGTAAGTCTGATTTGCAAAAAGATTTAACGCCTTGATCTGCTCTGCATTTTCCCGGATTTTAGAATCTGCCGGCAACGTTTTTTCCAGATTGCTGATTTGCTTCAGACTTTCAGAGTAATTTTTCGTCATGAATAAAAGTTCAGCTTTGGCAAACTTCCAGAAATCGGGATTCTGTACCTTCGATAAATCTGCGGAATTGATAAACTCTAAAAGTTCTTTTGCATATTCTCTGTCCGCTTCCACTCTTCCAAAGACATTTCTTACCGACTGATATTCCTGATCATACTGAGAACTATATCCGGAATCCGGAATGGCTGGCTCAAACAAAGAATAATAAGGTGTAAAAATCCAGTCTTCCAGTTTACTGATCTCGCGTGACACCAAAAAACCCAGTCCGTCAAAATTAGAATTGCAGGCATAAATTTCTTTAAGATTATCAATATTTTTACCGGAATTGTAGATGCTGTACATCATTAAAACCCGCGCTTTATCTTTTGGATCATCTATCAATTGTAAGACCTCATCTTTTGATAATTTATGATCGAAAGCCTGCCATGAAACAAAACGTTTTGCGGGACATTTGGCAAAAACTCTGGCAAAGTAAATATTTTTAAGCACCTGATTTTTCTCTTCGATTGCCTTAAAATGTAAAGCCCAAGTATCAATAATATCATTTGATTTTTCCACAGAGAAATATTGAGCATAAGTCTTCGCCAAAGACTTCATATCCCCATTGTAAAAAGCGAGACGAACCGCAAGAAACGCATATCTTTTTCTGATCTCTGAATTTTTGGTTTTGGAAGCTAAAGCAATAGCCTGATGTAATAAAACTGTTCTCTTCTGAGCCGCTGTATTTTCATTTCTTTCCCACGGATCTTCCTGCCATGAATTGAAAAATTCACAGTTTTTGGCAAATTTCAGATAATTAATTGCTTCATTGTCTTTAGCTGAATATAAATATTTTATAAAAGCGTTGCTGCTTTTTTCATTGATATCCGAAAAACCATATTTTTCCAGAGCAAAATTAATTTCATCTATTGAAACTTTATTCTTACAGTATTTTCTCCAAAGAACTTCATTCTGCGAATCTTTAATTTCAGGTTCTTCACCGTCATTATTATAGCCAAAATAAAGAGATGAATAGTAAAAAGACCGATATTCCTGATAAGAAAAGTTATCGGGATCAAGAAAATAAAACCGTACATCATCGCCGTAAGGATAAAATCCACACGCAAAAAACAGATTACTTAGTAAAGTCGCTATAAAAATGGCTGATCTCTTCATTGGTGTAGTTATTTAACTGATTGGCATCTAAATGAAAAAGCGATACGGTAATTTCTTTATCCAGCTTTATATTTTTCTTGATTAATGCAATAGCTTTATTGATTTGTTCTGGTGTAATTTCTTCATACTTGATCTTATCTCCTACTCTCAGATAATCCTTATAATCAATCACGGTATCTTTTGTTACTTCGTACCACAGCGGTTTTGTTTCTTTCAGTACTTTTTTCAGATCATTTCCGTTATATAAAACTCCTTTAAACTGATTGTTCTGATACAACTGCATCCAGGAATATAACGGAAGTGCAATATCCATATGCAGCGGATATTTTTTCTTCGTATTGAGATAGCTTTCCATTTCTTTAAGATCTAAAATTGAATTTTTAGAATCATCCGCCAAAGGATTGATTAAATTATAGCACATTAAAGTAACTTTATCAACCGGCGGAACTCCCATTTTTTCAGGATATTTGTATGGATACAATCTCAGGGTAACAGAAATTTCCTTTTGGGATATCGGCTTTAATTTTTTCAGAAAGTAAAAATATCTGTCTTTTGTAGAAGCTGTCCAGTCACAATCGATCTGAATTTCATTAACAGCAATGGAGTCAAACTTCTCGTTAGTAAATTTATTGATGAGAAAGTTTACATTATCTGCCAGTTTATCAAGATCCTTTTCCGAACTTTTTTTAAATACAATATTTTTAATGTAAACCGTCGGGATAACAGTGTATTTCTTCGGTAAATTTTCTTCGCAGTAAGATGATAACCTTACATTGGTTTTTGAAATCGGAAAACTTCCCATCGCTTCGGTGTAATCCACTTCAAAATATTTTACATACAGCTTTTCGACATTCTGCTGTTCAAGCATATTTTTTTCGGGAACAGAAACTTCAGAATACGTATCTGTTTTCCAATAGTAAAAGGCATTATGAACTTTTTCCACCTTATTTTCACAGGAAAGAATGAGGAAAAGAAGAGGGACAACTAAAAAGATATTTTTCACCAATAAAATTTTAAATAGGTTACAATTGAATTAAAACATTTCTGCAAATGTAACAACAAAACCAATACCTTTTTTAAGATTTTATTAACATTTTATTAGGATTTTATTATGCTTTTATTTTCGTGATCAAATTCCTTAAAATAAAAGTCTCCACCACCCCAATAAACCACCAAACCGGAAACCTGAAATACGTGTACAAAAGCGTGAAATTATCAACAATTGGCTGATCTTTTGTCGCTTTTTCAATTTCAAAATCAACAGATAAAAGCGGAATAACAAATCCGAAAAATAAAAACGCAACCAGATATAAAATCCAGTTGCGTTTTTTAATTATTTTAAATTTCCAGACAAGAATGTTGATAAGGAAAATTAAAGCTAAAATACTATAATCAAATGTCCCGAAAAGCATTTAGGCAAGTGTCAATCCAAGCTTTTCCGCTTCCGCAATCACAAAAGTTCTCGCTTCCTCGCTGTCATTTGCAATTTCGCCTTCCAGAATGGCTTCTTTTACTTTTTCCTTTAAAATTCCGATTTCGCGACCCGGTTTCAGATTAAACATTGCCATAATTTCTTCTCCTGAAATCGGCGGCTGGAAATTCCTTACCTGATCTTTTTCTTCAACTTCTTTAATCTTAACAGCAACATATTCAAAATTTTTCTTAAATTTCTCCTGCTTTTTAGAATTTTTGGTCGTAATATCGGCTTTACAAAGGGTAAACAGATCTTCCATATTTTCTCCTGCATCAAACAATAATCTTCGCAACGCAGAATCCGAAGCATCATCGGTAATCAGAGCAATCGGTCGAGACGAAAGTTTTACCATCTTCTGAACATATTTCATATCCGGACCTAAAGGCAGTTTCAATCTCTGGAATAATGTTTTTACCATTTTTGAGCCTAAAAACTCGTGTCCATGGAACGTCCATCCTGTTCCTTCAACAAATTTTTTGGTCGGTGCTTTTCCGATATCGTGGAGCAATGCAGACCAACGAAGCCACAGGTTTTCCGTGTTTTCAGAAATATTGTCTACCACTTCCAAAGTATGGTAAAAATTGTCTTTATGGGTTTGTCCTTCCACTTCTTCTACTCCTTTCAGATCAATCAGTTCAGGAATAATTAATTTCATTAAACCTGTCTGTTCCATTAATTTCAGACCAATAGATGGCTTTTTGGAAAGCATGATTTTATTAAATTCCACCATTATTCTTTCCATCGAAACAATTTTTATTCTTTCGGCTTCCTGCTTAATGGCTTCCAGTGAATTTTCTTCAATTTTAAAATTTAAAGTAGAGGCAAAACGAACGGCTCTCATCATTCTCAACGGATCGTCAGAATAGGTTTGAGCGGGCTCTAAAGGCGTTCTTAAAATTCCTTTTTCCAGATCATCTATTCCGTTGAAAGGATCGATCAGTTCACCAAAATTATCCTGATTTAACGAAATTGCCATTGCATTCACCGTAAAATCTCTTCTTTTCTGGTCGTCCTCAATGGTTCCGCCCTCTACTTCCGGTTTACGGCTGTTTTCGGTGTAACTTTCTTTTCTTGCGCCTACAAATTCAAGCTCAAGATCTTTGTATTTGATCATCGCCGTTCCGTACGTTTTGAAAACAGAAACTTTTATTTTCGGATCAATTTCCTTTCCGACGTTTTGGGCAAGTTCAATACCGCTTTGTTCGGTCACAAAATCAATATCCGTTGATGCTTTTCTTTTCATTAAAAGATCGCGTACATAACCTCCGACGATATATACAGACTGATTGTTCCGGGCTGCAACTTCCGAAATGATTTTAAAAAGTTTTAAATTTTTATTTTGAGTAAGATTAATTTTCATTTTGTAATACACTAATGCTGTTCATTAATCGTAATGAGCATACATTTTATTAATTTTTTCATCTTCATTAAAAAACATCACTTCCATTGCATGTTTATCCATAATAGATTTGTAAAACAAAGCCACAGAATCTACTCCTTCCGTAGATTTTATAAGCTCAAAGTGAAGATCAGGATATTTTTCCAGCGCTGCCTTCCAATATCCGCGAACCGCAGATTTTCCTTTAAGTGAACTTTCTTTTCCTCCTGTTGCTAATTTTATCATCGGCGTAACGATCTCTATATCACCTGAATAATGAGATAAAATGACATCCAGATCGTGGGAATTCCATGCTTTGATCCATTCTTCGGCAAACTTTTGATGATTCATAGCGATTGTTTTAAAATTGAAGTTCTGCAAAGATAAAACTAAAAAAAGAAATCCTGCCGATGCGGATGAATAAGACTTTAAAATAAATGATAAAAGTCGATTATTCTCTCAGTACTTTTATCCTGTTGTCGCTCCAGACTTTAATTACCGATGATCCCGAATATTTTGAAACTTTTTCGCGGTCTTCTTCTACTGCATAATCTACAAGATCAATCATTTCAGGAGAAATATCCGAGAATTTTAAAGGACTTTTTTCACCGCTGAAATTTGCAGAAGTAGAAACTAATGGTTTATTCAGCTTTGTAATCAGTTTTTTACAGAAGTCGTTTTTTACCAGACGGATTCCAATGCTTCCGTCTTCAGCTAACAATTCTTTTGGCAATCCTCTCGGGTTTTCATAAACAATAGTTACGGGCTTTTCGCTCAGATCAATAATTTCCCAAGCCATTTCCGGAACATCTACCAAATCCTGTAATCTTTTTTCAGATTCCACCAGAATGATCATGGATTTGTTTTTTTCCCGTTTTTTGATGTCGAATATTTTGTTTACGGCTTCTATATTTGTGGCGTCACAGCCAATTCCCCAAATGGTATCTGTTGGGTAAAGAATTGTGCCGCCGGATTTTAAAATTTCTATTATTTTTTCCATGTATAATACATTTTACGCTTTAACTAAAGCCAATACTATAATTTATTTTTAATAAAAGGATTACATTCTGCTTCTATTAATTTATCGGCGTAAATTTACAAATCTTCGCGTGAAATCTTCGAAAACAGAGTTTTTATATTCAATAGGAATGGGCTTTAACCCATTTTTAAAATCATTAAAATCAAATCTGGCTTTAGCCAAACTTTATTATTTAACATCAGTTCGGAATAAGAAATAAATTTAAATAATTGATTTATAAAATTATATAATTTATCGCAAAGAAAAACAAAAGATTTTTTTTTACTTATTGAAAGTTGGTAAGGTAAACAAAGCCACTTCGTTTATTTAAAAAAGACAAAAACGGTATTACTTTGATCAGTTTTACGCCTTTGTATATCTTAAAAGCTGAATTACTGATAATTGAATCTCTTTGTTTAACATGGCGTTTAAGAAGACTTATCTTGAACTCAGATTATTTAAAATTATACTTATCCAAAAATTCCTGATATTCTTCCGCAAACGATTTCTTTTTGTGATGACTTTCATGATTTTTAACGTAATTTCTCACTGTTTCAATCATAGATTCAGAAACTGAAACAGCAAAATATTCGTCCTGCCAAAAAAACTTTTCTTTTGTCAATGCATTTTTATTGATCCAATATGAAGATTCTCCTTTCAATAATTGAACAATTTTTTCAATATTCTGATTGGAACCCAGAGAAATTAAACAATGACAATGATCCGAATAACCATTCACCATATCCAG
This sequence comes from Chryseobacterium sp. VD8, assembly GCF_037149975.1. Taxonomy (NCBI): domain Bacteria; kingdom Pseudomonadati; phylum Bacteroidota; class Flavobacteriia; order Flavobacteriales; family Weeksellaceae; genus Chryseobacterium; species Chryseobacterium sp. VD8. The sequence goes on from NZ_JBBCQL010000069.1 coordinate 17,699, forward strand.
AAAAATTCCTTTTTGCGAGGCATTTTCTTTTATGTGTTTCCAGACTTTTATTCGTAACTCCGGAGTATTGAAATAAGGAATTCTATTTTTCGTTGAGAAAACGACATGGATATAAATTTTAATAAATGGTATTTGTGTTGTTTAGCCAAAAATATAAAATCTATACTAAGTTTTGGCTAAAGCCGAAAGAATGATTTTAAATCAGTAAACGGGCTAAAGCCCGTTTCTATTGATCAATGACAGTTTCATCATCAAGAAGGATCATTAAAAAACCTGTCAAAGTAACTTTTTTTCCTAATTAATGTAAATTTTTCCTGATGAAGAATTTTTCTTATATCTTTTCGGACGAAATGTTGTGAAAATAAAACCGGAGCATTTATTTTCCCTCCACTCTTAATGACCGTGTATAAAACCGATTGATCTTTAAAAAAAATTATGATTGTTCTCTCTTCGTCTAGAAAACTAAAGCTGTTTATTGGTTCATTCAGATAGATCAGATTATTGGAAATATTTGAAATTCTGTAATGATACTTTTTGCCATATTCTAAAATTCGTCTTTTGGCTTCTTCTATATGAATACTGAAGCTGATTTCTTTCAGTCTTTTTTCTGTAAATAAACAATATGAAGAATAAAGTACAAAAATTAGAACAATACTATATACAATATATTCAAGATCATTATTTGCAGATGGCTTAATCTTGTATAAACCAACTATTGAAAAATAAATCAGGGCTCCAAAAATCAAATAATTGGTATACCTGTCAATTTTATCTAAAATACTCTCATTATAAATGAGCCTTTTAGATTCAATGCTTTTGGTAATTTTCAGATTCTTTAAACTACGCATTGCTTTTTTGCGTTACTTTTAAATAAAGTGAGGAAAAAGTCAGGAATAAAATAGACAAAAGCCATAAAAAATAACCTGCTTCTAATTCAATTATTGGAGCTATTCTTCCACTTTTTGTAATTGTTATGTTATCAAAACACATAAATGAAATTGCTAAAAATGAC